>CAJXLO010000055.1 GCA_913056525.1 uncultured Psychroflexus sp. | reverse complement strand
AGGCTGGCTGCTTTTATATCGAGCTGAGCTGCGATTTCTCGCATAGTAGTAGCTTGAAAACCTTTCTGATAAAAAAGGGTGGCAGACTGATTAAATATTTGATCAATTCTTGACATCAATACAAAAATAGTGTATAATTTTTTCAACAAGTCAAATTACTAGTTCTGGTAAGCAAAGAATTTCACTTTTTTTGACAATGTATTAAAAGCTATATTTAAATTTTCTATTTTATTATGTTACTTTTGCGGTTCGGAAATAAAGTATTCTATCCATGAAAAAAATCACAAAGAAAACCTACCTGAACTGGTATGAAGAGATGATGTTCTGGCGGAAGTTCGAAGATAAGCTTGCTCAAGTTTATATTCAACAGAAAGTTAGGGGTTTCCTACACTTATACAATGGTCAGGAAGCGATATTAGCCGGTGCTCTTCACGTAATGGACCATGAAAAGGACCGCGTTATCACCGCTTACAGGAACCATGTACTTCCCATTGGATTGGGCGTTGACCCGAAAAGGGTGATGGCAGAGCTTTTTGGGAAGGCAACAGGTACATCACAAGGTTTAGGCGGTTCTATGCATATCTTTTCAAAAGAGCATAGATATTACGGAGGCCACGGCATAGTTGGAGGTCATATTCCATTAGGAGCTGGTTTAGCTTTTGCTGATCAATATCATGACAGGGATAATGTAACGGTGACCTTTCTGGGAGATGGTGCAACACGGCAGGGTTCGCTGCATGAAACATTGAACATGGCAGCCAGTTGGAAGTTACCGGTGGTCTTTTGCGTTGAGAACAACGGTTACGCCATGGGAACCTCAGTATCGCGCAGTTCCAGTCATGAGGATATTTGGAAGTTAGGCTTAGGTCATGAAATCCCATGTGGCCCAGTGGATGCGATGAACCCAGAAAATGTCGCTGAGGCATTAGATGAAGCTATTGACCGCGCAAGAAGCGGTGGTGGCCCTACATTCCTCGACCTCAAGACCTACAGGTATAGAGGTCATTCCATGAGCGATGCCCAGGATTATAAAACGAAAGAAGAAGTAGAGGAATATCAAAAAATAGACCCTATAAAACAAGTGAAACAAGTCTTACTGGATAAGAAATATGCTACGGAAGACGATATCAAGGAAATGGACAAAAAGGTGAAAGACCGCGTGAAAGAATGTGAGAAGTTCGCTGATGAATCAGATTACCCGGATATCAACGTCATGTACGATGTAGTTTACGAACAAGAAGACTATCCATTTATACCCCACAAACTATAACTTATGGCTGAAGTTGTAAACATGCCACGCCTGAGCGATACCATGGAAGAAGGTGTAGTCGCAAAGTGGCTCAAACAAGAAGGTGACCAAGTAGAAGAAGGAGAGATACTCGCTGAGATCGAAACAGATAAAGCGACCATGGAATTTGAATCCTTTCATGACGGTGTTTTGCTCTATCAAGGCATCAAAGAAGGCGATGGTGCGCCTGTGGATTCACTTTTAGCCATTATCGGCGAAGAAGGAGAAGACATCCAAAGTTTGATCGATGGTCAAAATGAGGATAAGCAGGAGCGCAAAGATGATGCATCGTCCGATAATGAAAATACCGATAAAGATGCAACTGACACTGATGATACCGAAATGCCGGATGATGTAGAGGTAGTGACCATGCCAAGGCTGAGCGATACCATGGAAGAAGGAACCGTAGCCAAATGGCTCAAACAAGAAGGCGATGAAGTGGAAGAGGGTGAAATCCTGGCGGAGATAGAAACCGATAAGGCCACGATGGAGTTCGAATCCTTCTTTAGTGGCCAACTTATCCATATCGGAATACAGGAAGGTGAATCTGCTCCTGTCGATGATGTCCTCGCTATCATAGGGCCAGAAGGAACGGATAAGCAGCAAGTACTCAAAGCACTAAAAAGTGGTGGATCAACTTCAAAGGGTGAGGAATCAACAAAAGAAAAATCCGATACTCAAGATACAGAAAGCAAAGATGAAACTGCAGATAAAAGTTCTAAGGAAGCAACCAGCGACACTTCCGATGAAAAAGGTAGAATATTTGCTTCTCCACTCGCTAAGCGTTTAGCAAGAGAGAAAGGTTACGACCTCAGCAAAATAAAAGGTAGTGGTGAGAATGGCAGGATCATCAAACGCGATATAGAAGAATATCAGCCACAAGCTGAAGCAGAAGTTCCCGCTAAGGATGAAGCTCCAAAAGTCGCCGAAAAAGAGGCTCCAAAAGAAGAAACCCCAGTAGAGCTATATCAGCCGGCTGGTGAAGAATCCTTCCACGAGAACAAGAACTCGCAAATGCGTAAGACCATCGCTAAGCGACTGCTGGAATCGAAGAACAATGCGCCACATTACTATCTGACCATTGAGGCGGATATGAGCAATGCCATGCGCTCCAGAAAACAGATCAATGCGTTGCCTGACACAAAAATATCATTTAATGATATGGTCATCAAAGCATCAGCTATGGCGCTAAGGAAGCATCCGCAGGTGAATTCCAGTTGGAATGGTGATACCACCAGGATCGCAGAGCATATCCATATAGGTGTGGCCGTGGCGGTAGAGGAAGGCCTACTCGTACCTACTTTAACATTTGCGGATCAGCAAAGTCTAAAGCAGATCAATAATAACGTGAAAAATCTTGCCAATAAAGCACAGACGAAAAAACTACAGCCAGATGAAATGGAAGGCAGTACATTTACGGTCTCTAACCTGGGCATGTTCGGTATAGAAGAGTTCACCAGCATCATTAATCAACCTAATTCTTGTATACTATCCGTTGGGGCGATCATTGAAAAGCCTGTGGTCGAAAATGGTGAGATCGTGGTGGGTCATCGAATGAAATTAACATTGGCTTGTGACCATAGAACCGTAGATGGTGCAACAGGTGCAAAATTCCTGGCAACATTAAAAACCTATCTTGAGAATCCGGTGACAATGCTCGCTTAAAATATTTAAACCAGTGATGAAAAAGAATGTGGTAATCGCAGGAAGCAGCCGTGGGATAGGCCTTGAGCTTGTCAGGCAGTTCGCAGCGGAAGGTCATCAGGTAGTTGCCTTATCAAGGAACACCGAACCCTTAAAGGAGTTAGACCTACCTCAGGTAAGAACGATGAGCTGTGATATTGCTGATGAAAAAGCTGTCAAAGAAGTAAAGAAGCATATCAAATTCAATTGGGATTCCATAGATATCCTTATCAATAATGCAGGTAAGTTCCTAAAACAGGATTTCCATAAGACCAAACTTCAAGAAGTGAAAGCGGTTTACGACACGAACGTCTTTGGTGTTATCAATCTGACCCACCAGCTTCTCCCTTTCATGGGCGAAAAGGGTCATGTGGTCACCATATCGAGCATGGGCGGCGTTCAGGGAAGTGTAAAGTTCCCGGGATTGGCGGCTTACAGCAGTAGTAAGGCTGCTGTTATCACACTAACCGAACTTTTAGCAGAAGAGTACAAAGAGAAAGGTCCAGCTTTCAATGTCTTAGCGCTTGGTGCTGTTCAAACGGAAATGCTCGAAGAGGCTTTCCCAGGTGTACAAGCTCCTAATTCAGCAGAAGAAATGGCCACCTACATCAAGGGGTTTGCCGAGACCGGAAATAGTTTTTACAACGGTAAATTATTACAGGTTTCTAGCTCAACTCCATAAAGCAAGCTTATGGAAGAAGTTTTGAAAAAATATATTCCGGAGCGTTCCCTGTATCCCACTATCCAACTCATCAAGTCCCAAAGCGTTTATCTTAAAATAGTTAATGAAAGGAAGACGCGTCACGGCGATTACAGAAAGCTTCCCGATGGCCGTCATCAGATCACCGTGAATGCAACACTTAACAAATATCGGTTCCTGATCACTTTGATCCATGAAATAGCGCATCTTGTAGCTTTTAAAAAATATGGTCGCTTTATTAAGCCGCACGGCCAGGAATGGAAACATTGCTTTAGACAATTGATGGTTCCGCTGATCCGTCCTGAAATCTTCCCTAATGCTCTGCTACCTTTTATGGCTGAGCACTTTAAGAACCCCAGGGCGAGTAGTGAAACGGATGCTAACTTATCCTTAGCCCTACAAAAGTTTGATAAGGTCCAGAACAAAACCTACGTGTATCAACTCAGGACTGGCAGTAAGTTCAGAACATATAATGGTAAAATCTTTATCAAAGGGAACAAAAAGGTGAAAAGATATGAGTGTAAAGAAATGGTTTCCGGTAGAATGTATATCTTTCAACCCAATACACCCGTAGAACTGATCAAATTTTAATATGAAAGAGAACAATTATGCATTGATAATGGCCGGTGGCGTAGGCAGTCGTTTCTGGCCAGTAAGTAGGGAATCTCTTCCCAAGCAGTTCCATGACCTATTAGGTAGTGGAAGGTCTTTATTGCAATCAACCTATGATCGGCTGGAAAAAATAGTACCGGCAAAGAACATTTACATTCTCACGAACGAAAAATATGAGGAGCTTGTGATCGAGCAGTTGACCTGGGTCAGCAGGAATCAATTGATCCTGGAACCAGCGATGAGGAATACCGCACCATGCCTTTTATTAGCTAGCCTGAAGATCCATAAACTGGACCCGGAAGCTAAGATGATCGTAGCGCCTAGCGACCACTGGATACAGAATGAAGATGCTTTCATTAACAACGTTAATACCGCCTGGCAGCATTGTGATGATGAAAGGCTCATGACAATAGGGATAGCACCTACATTCCCGAACACTGGTTATGGTTATATAGAATTCGAGGATGCGGATGCTTCTTTTCAGAAAGTTGTCCGTTTTACAGAAAAGCCCGACCATACAACGGCCAAGGAGTTCTACGACAGCGGTAAATACCTTTGGAACTCCGGTATGTTTCTTTGGAAGGCAAAGGCGATCCTCAATGCGTTCAAAAAACACGCATATGATATGTATGCGCTTTTTAATACCGGATATGAAATTCTCAATTCGGACAAAGAAAAAGATTTCCTATTGGAAGAATATCCTAAGGCCGAAAACATTTCCATCGATTTTGCTATATTAGAGAACGCCAGGAAGATAGGTGTTGTTCGATCTAATTTTGAATGGAATGACCTGGGAACCTGGGGCTCGCTCTATGATCAACTTCCTAAGGATGATGATAAAAATGCATTAGTAGATACAGAAGCTTTAATGGAAGATACCCATGGAAATATCATAAGAACGACATCCGGTAAAAAAGTGGTCATTGATGGTATTAAAGACCATATCATCGTAGAGAGCAATGATGTCTTGTTGATAATACCCAGGTCTAAAGAACAGGATATCAAACGAATGCGAAGTTCAGCCATCGACAAGTTCGGAACTGGAATGAAATGATCAAAGGCCTTTTAAATTGGCTTTTCTCGCTTGTTTGAACAAGTTTGACGAATAGACGAAATTATTGAGGTGCTCGTTCTCACAATGATGAACGGACTTAAAATCCCCAGTCCATTCCAATGTTCCATCTCTTAAGAAAACGATCTTTTCTCCTATCTCAAAAACAGAGTTCATATCATGAGTATTGATCAGTGTGGTAATGTTGTTCTCTTTGGTTATCTCCTGGATGAGTTCATCAATAACGCTGGATGTTCTTGGGTCAAGACCTGAATTAGGTTCATCACAAAACAAATATTGCGGATAGTTAACAATACCACGAGCGATAGAAACCCTCTTTTGCATTCCGCCACTAAGGTCAGCAGGAAGTTTCTTATTAACACCTGGCAAGTTCACCCTTTCAAGGACCTCGTTCACCCGATCTAACATTTCGCCTGAAGACATGGGATTGAACATTTTAAGCGGGAACATCACGTTCTGTTCCACGGTCATCGAATCGAAAAGAGCTCCACCCTGAAAGACCATGCCCATTTGTTTTCTCAGTTCTCGCTGCTCTTCAGGTCTAAGCTTACCATATTGCTTATCTTCATAAAACACTTCCCCTGAATCAGGTATCAGAAGACCTATCAGGCATTTTAGGAAGACCGACTTCCCAGAACCTGATTGTCCGATGATCAGATTAGTTATTCCTCTTTCAAAATTTGTTGATATGTCTTTCAAGACATGATCTTCTCCAAAAGACTTATTGAGGTTTTTGACTTGGATCATAGCTTAACTTAATAAAAGTTGTGTGATTATATAATTGGACACGATGATCACGATACTGGTCCACACGAACGAGGTAGTAGAGGCTTTTCCTACCTCAAGAGCACCACCTTTCATATAATAACCATGATAGGAAGGAACTGTTGCCAGTATCATGGCAAAGACGAACGACTTGATAAAAGCATAGACCATCTGAAAAGGGATAAAATCCTCCTTCAATCCGGTGAAGAATTCATCTGAGCTTAAAAAACCTCCATAAACACCAGCAATGTAAGCACCAACGATACCAACGAACATGGATATGGCTATGAGGAACGGATAGATGAACATGGCCACGATCTTTGGAAAGACCAGATA
This sequence comes from uncultured Psychroflexus sp., assembly GCA_913056525.1. Lineage (GTDB taxonomy): Bacteria > Bacteroidota > Bacteroidia > Flavobacteriales > Flavobacteriaceae > Psychroflexus. The sequence continues at coordinate 6,204 of CAJXLO010000055.1, read as the reverse complement.
GTTCAATGAATTGATCCCCATCACCTCTAGGGCATCTATCTGTTCTGTTACGCGCATCGTACCAATGCTAGAGGTTATGTAAGATCCTACTTTACCCGCCATGATGATGGATATCAATGTAGGGGAGAATTCCAGTATAATGGATTGACGTGCCGCAAAGCCTATTAAACTATCTTCGATCAGTGGATTACTGAAATTAAGTGCCGTTTGAATGGTCACGACCGCTCCTATGAACAGCGAAATGAAAACGATTATCCCTACGGATCGAACACCGAGGTCATTCACCTCCTGAACGATCAAAGAACGTAACACCGAATATTTTGTCATCTTGCGGAAAATGTCCTTCCACATGATAAAATATTGACCTATGTGTGATATATAGTTCATGAATAAATGTGCTAAAATAGAAAATAATTCGTTGATGGATTTAACCTAAACCTAATATCTATCATTTAATATAAGTTAAATTTGCCATTAAAATAATCAGATCATGCGACCAACCATTTTTATTCTCTTAACCCTATTCAGCTTGAATCAACTGAATGCTCAATTTTCGAAAAAGAAAGAACCAAAACTCATCATAGGTATCGTTGTTGATCAAATGCGATATGATTACTTAAGCAGGTTCTACGATGACCTTTCTGATAAAGGATTTAAAAAATTAATGCAGGAAGGTTTTTTTCATAAGAACGCTCATTTCAATTATGTCCCTACCTATACTGGTCCAGGACATGCAGCGGTTCACACAGGAACTACTCCCGCTAACAATGGAATAATAGGGAATGACTGGTTTAATAAGACCTCAGGAGAAAGTGTTTATTGTGTAGGCGATCCATCTCAAGAAACCATAGGAACCAACTCAAAAAAAGGAAAAATGTCGCCCCATCGATTACTTTCAACCACCATGGCCGATCAAAATAGACTTCACACCCAATTCAGAGGCAAGACCATATCCATATCGATAAAAGATAGAGGAGCCATCCTTCCTGGCGGTCATTCCGCAAATGCTGCTTACTGGTATGAAGGTGGAAAGAACGGTGATTTCATAAGTAGTAGCTATTATATGGAGGAACTACCAGAATGGGTGGACGATTTCAATCAATCTGATATCGTTGAGGAACATTTGAAGGTTTGGAACACATTATTGCCGATGAATGAATATGATGAAAGTGGATCGGATGAGAATGAATTTGAATTTGGTTTCAAAGGAAAGGAAAAAGCAACCTTTCCTTATGATCTCAAAGAATTAGCAAAGAATAACGGCGGGCTGGACATTCTAAAATACACGCCCTATGGTAATGATATCGTTGCGGAATTCGCTAAAAGAGCTATTAATGGGGAAGACCTTGGACAAGATGATGCTACGGATTTCTTACTGGTCAGTTTTTCAAGTACGGATTATGCAGGTCATAACTTTGGAGTGAACTCTAAGGAGGTGCATGACATGTACCTGAGGTTAGATAGGAATTTAGCCTCTTTCATCAAATATCTGGAAGAAAAGGTTGGAAAGGATGAGTTCACTTTATTTCTGACCGCAGACCATGGAGCTGTACATGTACCGAACTATCTAAGATCAAAAAAGATCAGAGCAGGCTATTTTGACACGGATAAATTGAAAGTTGATATCGAAGAGTACATCAATTCTTATTTTGGTAAGGACCTGGAATTGATAAGAAGAATCTCTAATCAACAACTGTTCTTTGATCATCAGGAATTAAGGGCGAATAATATTAAGAACAGTGATCTGCAAACATTATTAACAGATTACCTGTTATCCTATCCTAAAGTCAACCGGGTCTTTACACGCGATATGATCATGCACGGCAACCAGACCGATCGCGTAGGTAAGCTGGTGCAGCGCGGTTTTCATCAAAAAAGAAGTGGTGACATCATCTATGCGTTAGAACCTGCCATTATCAGTTATCCTCCTAAGGGTTCCACACATGGAAGTTCCATGAACTATGACACTCAAATTCCGCTAATATTCTACGGTAAAGGCATTAAACGAGGAATAGGTCTTAATAAAAGACACATAACGGACATCGCTCCTACGATCTCAGACCTTTTGGGCATAGCATTTCCCAATGCGAATACCGGAAATGTTATCACTGAAGCCCTTGATAAGGGTCAGAGATGATCCTTTATCTGTTGCAGTTCTGCTTTTATGTTTTGCAACTTGCTTATGGTATCAAGTTTTGTTCGGTTAGCGGCTTTTTCTTTTCTAAGATATGTTTTGGCACCTTCTAGGGTAAAACCTCTTTCTTTGACCAGGTAATAGATCTTTTCTATGAGCTGTATGTCCTTTTGAGAAAAACGGCGATTTCCCTTCGCGTTCTTCTTGGGTTTAATAGCCTGAAATTCTTTTTCCCAAAAACGTATGAGGGAAGCATTGACATCTAATGCATCAGCTAACTCACCAATGGTATAGTACATTTTCTTATCGAGTGGTCTCTTTAACATTAGTCCAGTGATTGTCTTTGCATCGCTGCTCTTCTTCTAAGAATAGAATATTCCTTAGGTGATAGGTCTCCATAAAAGTAATTGATAGGATTGACTATCTTATTATCCTTATGGACCTCATAATGCAAGTGTGGCCCAGTAGAAAGGCCAGTATTTCCTAGTTCACCGATCACATCGCCTCGCTTTACTTTCTGGCCTTCAGATACATTGAACTTACTTAAATGAGCGTAGAAGGTCTTGTATCCGAAACCGTGATCAAGTAATATCAACTTACCGTAACCGCCGGTCCTTCTTGCTTCTCTGATCACTCCATTACCAGTAGCGTACACAGGAGTTCCCACAGGAGCGGAAAAATCTATCCCTTCATGCAGTTTTTTATATTTTAATATAGGATGCATCCTGTAACCGTATCCAGCTGAGATCCTCTTAAGGTCATCGTTCGGTACGGGCTGGATGGCCGGTATGCTCTTTAACATGGCCTCTTTGTTCCTGGCCATTTCTTTTATCTTATCGAGCGACCTGGACTGGACCACTAATCTTTTCTTTAGCTTGTCAACCCTTCTGTTCGTATTTATTAGAAGTTCAGAGTTGTTGTATCCTTTCAGGTCATTGTACCGATTGACACCGCCAAAGCCAACGTTCCTTTGTTCTTCTGGAATAGGATCAGCTTCAAAGTAAACCCGATATATCTTATTATCTCTACGTTCTATATCTTCAAGCACATTGACCATTTGGTCCATTTGCTTGTTGAGCGACTCATATTCTAATTTCATGTTCCTCAACTCTCGCTTATAGGCTTTCTCCTTTGGGGTTTCAATGGATGGTATGTTAAGATAGGAAATGAACAAAACGATAGACACGATGATGACACTGATGACAAAAAGCACTATAAGACCCAATCGTTTACTTTTACTTGTCTCTACTCTTTTGTAGGAAAGCGTCTCTGTATCATAATAGTATTTCAGTTTTTTCATAAAAGATGATCAGCTTGAACAGCCTAAGTTGTCTTGTAGGTTTATTACAAATATAATATTATTCTAGTAATGGAAACTTTGAGATACGAATATAAGAGCTACCAACCTCCCACGGCTCCACCGCCGCCAAAGCCACCGCCGCCAAAGCCACCGCTGAAACCGCCGCCACCGCCGAAGCCACCAGAAGAGCCTCCGCCAAAGCCACCACTGCTATGACTTCCGCCTAAGCTGCTCAATATCAATACATCAAGAAGGTCTGGCGAACCTCTTCTACCACCTGAGCCTCCTTTACCTCCTTTGTTCTTGCTTCTTCTGAACACAAGAATGAAAAAGACCACTATAATGATCAGCGGGAAAATGATGAACGACCATGAAACATCCTGTTTGCCTTTACCTTTGTGTTGCATCGGGTCGAATTGACCGGCCAGAAGGTCCATCATGGCATCAGTGGCTTTATCAAGACCCTGATAAAAGTCCTGTTTTTTGAACTCAGGTCGCATAATATCATCAATGATCACGTTGCTGTTCAGGTCTGTTAAGTAAGGTTCCAGACCATAACCGTTCTGAATAGTTATCTTTCTATCGTTCTTTGAGATCATGATGATCGCTCCATTGTCCTTCCCTTTCTGACCTATTCCCCATTGTTGAGCCCATTTTACGGCATATGTTCCGATGTACTCACCTTTCAGGTCATCAATAGTTACGATGACGAACTGAGTGGATGTAGAATCAGCATAGGTCTGTAATTTATTATTGAGCTGTGTTTCTTCTTCTTTATCCAGCATATCGGCATAATCGTATACTGGCTTTTCTTCTCTGGGCTTATCGGGAATATCCCGTTGAGCAAATAAGCTCAAACTTATCAAGCCAATGGTAAAAAATAAGGAATATTGGAAATAGGCGAGTTTTTTCATGTTGATGGATTTGAGGATTCCTTTTGCAAAACTAAGATAATTACAGGCAATCCAAACATTAGCAACTTTTGTATTCCGTTAGTATCATATCAAGCTTTGTATGGCAAGGTCGTAGACTTTTAGACCAAATCCACTTATACTTCCTAAACAGTGAGGAGCTATATAAGAATGATGACGAAAAGGTTCTCGCTGAAAAACGTTAGAGATGTGCACCTCAACGACCGGAGTGCTGATGGCCCTGACCGCATCAGCAATGGCGATCGAGGTATGCGTATAAGCCGCTGCATTAATGACCATTCCCTCTACATTGTCATCGCTTTCCTGAAGTTCTGAAACGAGTTCACCTTCACTATTGGATTGGAAATAGGATATTTCAATATCATTGTATTTTTGCTGTAGCTCATCTACATATTCCTGAAAGGACTGATATCCGTATATTTCTGGTTCTCTTTTCCCTAATAGGTTCAGATTAGGTCCGTTGATGATGTGAATTTTCATAGGCGTTGATTCTAAGGTAAAAATACATATTAAGCCTTATTTTAGAGGTCATAATTAGTTTTTTATTTACTAATTTTGGAAAAAAATAGATCATATGGCTTTAGAGCAAGAAGTGATGAACAGGATAAAAGAAGCAATGAAAGCTAAGGATAAAGAAAAATTAGCCTCGCTCCGTTCTATAAAGAACGAAATCCTAAAAGCAAAAACAGCCAAGGACGCTTCTGAGCTATCGGAAGAAGACGAACAAAAACTTTTACAGAAGCTGATAAAACAACGAGAAGACAGTGCCAAACTTTATAAAGAGCAAGGAAGGGAAGACCTGGCAGAGCCAGAAGAGTCTGAAGCTGAACTTATAAAAGAATTCCTGCCAGAACAATTGAGCGAAGCGGAAATAGAAGCCCATATTGATGCGATCATTAAAGAAACCGGCGCATCGAGCATGAAGGACATGGGTGAAGTAATGGGAAAAGCGACCAAGAAAATGGCCGGTAAGGCTGATGGCAAGACTATTTCTGCGATCGTAAAGAAGCATTTGAGTTGATATTTATTCAATGGATGTTTGATTACTGGAATAGAATTCAAATCAGATGATCAATATCAATGCAACGTATTCTAACATCAAACTTGAATGATCTTTATTAGATAACCAAGTATTCGATAACCTTAGGTTTTACATTTACGGTGATCTTATCAAACTCACCTATGATTTCACCGTCAATTTGCAATTGCATAGGTTTTTCTAATTCTATTTCAGCATGATCAGATTGAATGATTTCATAATTTTCATCATCATACCATTCTTCATTGATCTTACTCAAGGAAGCGGCTATCAAGTTACTAAAACGCAATGCTTTAATAACAACTACTTCAAATTTTCCATCAGCAATATGACTCATTCTATTGAGCTTGATGCCGGTTGTCCCAAACGTATTCCCGTTACAGATCGCCACCATGACGCCTTTTGACAGGATGGTATCTTTTTGATTATTGATCTTGACTTGGAAATTAGTCACGCGTTGTAAATGATATAGCGCATAACGAGCATAAGTAAACCAACCACGATTAGCATCTCTATCGTAATCCTTTATCATATTAGCATTAATACCAATATCAGCTAAATGCAAAACTGGAAAACGCTGGTTGATCAACAAACAATCCATGCTAGCGGTTTTTGAGGTTGCCAAATATCTTTTTATTATTTTTATAGGGCTTCCTTCAATTTGCATATCAGCTGCAAGTCCGTTGGCTGAGCCCAAAGGCACAAAACCCACCGGAATTTTAAATTCTAATAAAATAGGTGTCAATAGCGAAAAAGTCCCGTCACCGCCACAAATAAGTAATCGGTCAGGATGAAATTG
>CAJXLO010000054.1 GCA_913056525.1 uncultured Psychroflexus sp. | reverse complement strand
TTCAGGCCTATAAAAACTTAGGGGATCAAATCGATGTTCCTATCATCGTTCGTTTACAGGGAACTAATGCCGAAGAAGCTAAAAAACTTATCGATAATTCCGGATTGAATGTAGAAAGTGCTGTGCTTTTTCAGGAAGCTGCTGATAAGGTTCAGGAAGTATTGAAATAATTATTGATTCCATTCTAAGTTATCAACCTCGAATGAAAATACATTCGGGGTTTTTTATGATAAGGGCAAAAGTTTCTGTTAATTGATATGTCTAAAGGTTAGGTTGATGCGTTCCCCTACTGCTTTTTTGGTCTTGGGCACTTGATGTTGCCAGTATTGGTTCAACTTGCCGAACATAACGAGCAAACTACCATGCTTAAGGGCTATGTCTATTTTTTCTTTGCTTTGAAGATGCCTTAATTGAAACTTACGTGTGGCGCCCAGGTTCAGGGAAGCGATCACCGGATCCTTGCCCAGGTCTTTCTCATCATCCTGATGCCAGGAAATAGAATCCTGGCCATCACGATAACGATTTAAGAGCACGCTGTTGAACTTAGCATTTGTTTTAACTTCTACCCTTTTTTTGAGTTCCAGAAGAGAATTGATCCAGGGTTTGGGCTTTAAGGTAAGTCCTGAAAATGAATAGGTCTTGCCTTCATCAGCATACCAGGCCGTGAGTCTGGGAAAAAACAGCTCTTTCCCGTACATCTTCATTTTTTCTTGTTGCCAGCTGATATCATTTTTGAGCATTTCAAAATAAATAGCGCTTTCCTGATGGTTTAGAAATGTCTCTATATGTAAAAAAGAGCCATCCCTAACTTTATGATGCTCCTGCGGGTTATGAAATAAAGAGTTTTGATTCACCTTTCTTATTTTTATAGCATTTTACAATGAAGACAAAGTTATCAACAGAAATATGAAGTGCCTCATAAAACGCTGTTATCAAAATAGTATTTAAAGTCTTTATAGAAAACTGTATTTTCGTTTTTCAATTGATGATATCGTGAAAAGTAAAAAGTCAGACAAGGTAACACCTTTAATGAAGCAGTATCATGCGGTCAAGAAAAAACATCCCGATGCGATGGTCTTGTTCCGCGTGGGTGATTTTTACGAAACTTTTGGTGAAGATGCGATCAAAGCGGCCAGAATATTGAACATCGTACTTACGAATAGAAATAATGGTAGCGAAAGGACAGAACTGGCCGGATTTCCTCATCATTCTCTGGAAAGCTACCTCCCTAAGTTGGTCAAAGCCGGCGAACGTGTGGCTATTTGTGACCAACTGGAAGACCCTAAACAAACTAAGAAGATCGTCAAGCGTGGCATCACCGAAGTAGTAACACCAGGCGTTGCCTTAAATGATGATGTACTTCAGGGAAAATCCAATAATTTCCTGGCTGCAGTTGCCCGGCAGAAAAATCAATTAGGCATTGCTTTTATCGATATTTCTACTGGTGAATTCCTTTGCGCCGAAGGAAATGAAGAACAACTGGAGAAATTACTGCAAAACTTCCAGCCTAGCGAGTTGCTGTTATCAAAAGGCGATAAAAAAAATGTGCTCACCGGATCGCAAGACCATTATAATCCTTATATCCTGGATGACTGGTTGTTCACACTGGACTATGCGAAAGAAACATTGCTCAAGCATTTTCAGACGAACAACCTTAAAGGTTTTAGTGTGGACCATCTGGATGTCGGTCTTATTGCCGCAGGTGCTATTTTACATTATCTTCAGGAGATCAATCACGATAAGTTGGAACATATTACCAAATTATCTCCTATTGCTGATGATCAATACGTTTGGATGGACGGTTTTACGGTAGCAAACCTGGAACTTTTCAGGACTACCCAACCTGAAGGTAATTGTCTATTAGATATTATAGATAGATGCGTGACCAATATGGGAAGCCGTATGCTTAAACGCTGGCTGGCGATGCCTTTAAAAAGTATGGACTTGCTTAAGCAAAGACATCTTACGGTTGATCATTTAGTGAAAACACCACAGCTGTTAGATGAACTAAGATATCAACTGAAAAGCATGGCCGATATAGAACGCCTGAGCTCAAAATTGGCCACGCGAAAAATATCACCACGAGAGGTCTTGCAATTAGCCAGGTCTATAGAAGTATTGGCACCCATTCAGGATCAACTGCAAGCGACAAATTGTGAACCTTTACAAACCACGGCAGAAAAGATCAATCGTTGTGAGATCATGCTCAAAAAGATCAAAGAAGCGGTCCATGAAGATGCGCCGGTAAACATCGCTAAAGGTAAGGTCATCGCTGATGGCTATTCTAAAGAGCTGGATGAATGGCGAGAAATGGCCTACTCCGGACAATCTTATATCGATGATATGTTGCGCCGCGAAAGTCAAAGAACCGGTATTCCCAGCCTTAAGATCGCCAGCAATAATGTATTTGGATATTATATAGAAGTGCGTAACACGCACAAAAGCAAGGTGCCGGAAGACTGGACACGTAAGCAAACTCTGGTCAACGCTGAGCGCTATATTACAGAGGAATTAAAAGAATATGAAGCTAAGATCGTCCATGCGCAGGAAAAATTACAGGTGCTGGAGCAAGAGCTCTTTGAAGAGCTTATCAATTGGTTGTCCCAGTACATATCCACTTTACAACAAAATGCCCGGATCGTATCAAGATTAGATTGTCTTTGTGGTTTTGCGGAATTAGCCCGTAAAGAAAACTATGCGCAGCCTGAGCTGAACGATGGGTTCTATTTAGACATCAAAGAGGGAAGGCATCCGGTTATTGAAAAACAGTTACCGGAAGATGAAGATTATATCGCCAATGATATTTATCTGGACAGGGAAACCCAGCAGGTCATCATGATCACCGGACCTAATATGAGCGGGAAGTCTGCTTTATTACGTCAAACCGCGTTGATCACCATCATGGCACAGATCGGTAGCTTTGTCCCGGCAAAAGAAGCCCGCCTAGGTATCACTGATAGGATCTTTACCCGTGTAGGCGCGAGCGATAATATCTCCATGGGCGAATCTACTTTTATGGTGGAAATGAACGAAACGGCGAGCATCCTGAACAATATGAGCGAACGTTCCCTGATATTACTGGACGAGATAGGGCGCGGTACCAGTACTTATGACGGTATTTCCATAGCCTGGGCGATCAGCGAATTCCTGCATGAACATCCGGCGCGTCCTAAAACCTTATTTGCTACGCACTATCATGAGCTTAATGAAATGAGCGAGCGTTTTGAACGCATCAAAAACTATAATGTCACGGTAAAGGCCATGAAAGATAAAGTGATCTTTTTACGCAAGCTGGAGCAAGGTGGTAGCCGTCATAGCTTTGGGATCCACGTTGCCAGAATGGCCGGCATGCCGCATTTTGTGATCAACCGGTCCGAGCAGATATTGAGCAAACTGGAAAAAGACCATCAGGCGGATGATCAGGAAAATGTAAAAGATGCGACCTTAAAAGATACGCAATTGAGCATTTTCCAGTTAGATGATCCACGCTTAGAAGAGATCAAAAGCGAACTGATGGCCATAGATATTGAAGAATTTACACCGGTAGAAGCCTTGATGAAGCTCAATCAGATCAAGAAGAAGCTCCTCCCTAAAGAAGAAGAGAAATCCAGAACTTAACTTCAAAAAAAACCACTGGCTGAAGGCTGTAATGGTTTTATGCTTAACTTTGCGACTTTAAATGTAAGAATATGGCTAAATACGATATCATTGTCCTGGGCAGCGGTCCAGGCGGTTATGTTACGGCGATCCGCGCCGCTCAATTAGGGTTTAAAGCAGCTATCATAGAAAAGGAAAGTTTAGGCGGTGTGTGCCTGAATTGGGGTTGTATTCCTACCAAGGCATTGCTTAAAAGCGCAAAAGTGTTCGATTACCTTAAACACGCTAAAGATTACGGTCTAAAAGCAGATAACCCGGATAAAGATTTTAATGCCGTTGTGAAACGGAGCCGTGATGTAGCCGGTGGTATGAGCAAAGGGGTTCAGTTTTTGATGAAAAAGAACAAGATCGATGTCATCAATGGTCATGGAACTTTGAAAAAAGGCAAGAAAGTAGAGGTGAAAGATGATAAAGGAAAATCTGAAACCTATGAAGCCGATCACGTGATCATCGCGACCGGCGCAAGATCAAGAGAATTGCCTAACATTCCACAAGATGGCAAAAAAGTGATTGGCTATCGTGAAGCGATGACATTAGATAAACAACCGGACAGCATGATCATTGTAGGTTCCGGTGCTATCGGCTCTGAGTTTGCCAGTTTTTACAGCGATATGGGAACAGAAGTTACCTTAGTAGAATTCCAGTCGAATATCGTTCCGGTAGAAGATGAAGAAGTGACTAAACAATTCGCTCGCATCTATAAAAAGAAAGGGGTGAAAGTCATGACCAATTCCAGTGTTGAAAGCGTTGACACATCAGGCAAGAAGGTTAAAGCTAAGGTCAAGACCAAAAAAGGAGAAGAAACGCTTGAAGCAGATATCGTTCTATCGGCCGTAGGTATTAAAAGCAACACAGAAAATATCGGTTTAGAAGAATTAGGTATTGAACTGGAAAAAGATAAGATCCCGGTAAATGATTATTACCAAACCAAAGTTCCGGGCTATTATGCCATAGGAGATTGTACGCACGGCCAAGCTTTAGCGCACGTGGCATCAGCTGAAGGTATACTTTGTGTGGAAAAGATAGCCGGGCAACATGTAGAACCATTGGATTACGGGAATATCCCAAGTTGTACCTATTCCAATCCGGAGATCGCCAGCGTAGGCATGACCGAGCAGCAAGCTAAAGATGCCGGTTATGATATCAAAGTGGGGAAATTCCCGTTCAGTGCTTCCGGCAAAGCCAGCGCAGAAGGTCAAAAAGACGGATTCGTCAAAGTTATCTTCGATGCGAAATACGGCGAATGGTTAGGCTGCCACATGTTAGGCATGGGCGTCACGGATATGATCGCAGAAGCCATTGTAGGCAGGAAATTGGAGACCACCGGTCATGAGATCCTCAAATCAGTGCATCCACATCCTACGATGAGCGAAGCCGTGATGGAAGCGGTCGCCGATGCTTATGACGAAGTGATTCATGTATAAACATGGCATCTCAAGTGCTTCAGATAAGCAGTGTTGCTAACGAGAAGATAAAACATCTGATCCAACTCAGTCGGAAATCGGCACTGCGGGAGAAGGAGCAGTTATTCGTCGTAGAAGGTTATCGAGAGGTGAACAGAGCTTATCAGTGTGGCTTTGCAGCACATCAATTATTCTATTGCCCGGAATTCTTAAATGAAAGCATCCATAAAATTCAGGCAGATCAAGTATATGAGGTCAGTGCTAAGGTCTATGAAAAAATAGCTTATCGGCAAAAGTCAGAAGGCGTAGTGGCAACGCTGAAAATGAGGTCTAACCGATTAGAGGATATCTCATTCTCCGGATCGAACCCTTTGATCTTAGTGATAGAATCACCGGAAAAACCGGGCAATATCGGCGCGCTTTTACGTACGGCATCTGCGGTAGATATTGATGCGGTCATCGTAACTGATGCCAGGACGAATATATATAATGCAAATTGTATCCGTGCCAGCTTAGGTGGTTTTTTTGCCTTGCCGATCGCTTTGTGTTCTAATGAAGAGGCGATCAGCTTTTTAAAATCAAATCATTATCAGGTGTTAACTGCCTTGATCGATGATGATTCTACAGAATATCACCTGAAGGATCTCACTAAACCTACAGCCATTGTTCTGGGAACAGAAGCGGAAGGATTGAGCAGAACCTGGCAGCAAGAAAGTTTCCAGCCGATACAATTACCTATGCCGGGAAAGGTGGTTGATTCATTGAACCTGTCCGTATCCGGAGGTATCTTGATGTATGAGGCTTTACGACAGCGTTCTGGTAGTTAATCAAGAATTTATAATATTATCATTTCAAATTGGTATAATATTTTGTTGAGAAAGCAATAGTTTATATCAACTGAAAATGAAATTGCCTAATTTTGTTATATGAATCAAAACCCTATCTATTTCGATCATGCCGCCACAACTTTCCCCTATCCAGAGGTTATTGATGTGATGAAAGAACAGTTAGCCACTGCTTATGGGAATCCGTCGTCATCTCATGCATTGGGAAGAAAATCAAAGGCATTAGTAGAAAAAGCGCGACGATCCATCGCGCAACATTTAGGTTGTCAGGCTAAAGAGATCTTTTTTACCTCTTGTGGCACAGAAGCTGACGCCTGGGTTTTACAGGCGGCAGTTCGAGATCTGGGTGTTCAAAGGATCATCACTTCCAGCATTGAACATCAAGCTGTCCTGGCGAATGTAGAGCAGTTATCCAAACAAAATATTAAGGTAGATCATCTTAAATATGAAATTGACGGAGAAATTTCTCTAGCTCATTTAAAAAAGCTGCTTGAGGGTAGCGATCAAAAAACATTGGTAAGTCTTATGCACGTCAACAATGAGATCGGCAATCTGTCTCCTATCGATGAAATAGCTGACCTGTGTCAGGAACATCAGGCGCTATTCCATTGCGATGCCGTGCAGAGCATCGGTAAATTACCTATCGATTTAGGACAGACCCAGTTAGATTTCCTGGCCGCCAGCGCGCATAAGTTCCACGGTCCTAAAGGTGTAGGTTTTGCCTTTATAAGAGAAGGTCATCAATTACAACCAATGATATTGGGTGGCGAACAGGAACGCGGAAAACGCGCCGGCACGGAAAATGTAACCTTGATTACCGGTATGGCCAAAGCATTGGACATCAAATTCGATAACTTGTCAGAGGATAGACAGAAGGTATTGAAACGCAAGCATTATTTTATCAACCAAATAAAAAAAGCCATTCCCGGTATCATTTTTAATGGAAATTGTCTGGACGATACAAAAAGTGCCGATCATATCGTTAACATTCGTATTCCAGTAAAGGAAACCCAGGAAGGAATGTTGCTTTTCAAAATGGACCTGAACGGCATTATGAGTTCTCGCGGTAGTGCCTGTCAAAGCGGTGCACAAACAACTTCTTATGTATTAAAGGAAATTTATCCGCAGGAAGACCTACTGCCTAATTTACGCTTCTCCTTTGATGCTTCTAACACTTTTGAAGAAATCGATCATTGTTTGAGAGAATTAAAATCCATAGTTGAGCAAAATCCGGTTTGATGAATATTGACGAATGTTAAAATGGAATATTATGATTAAAATCTGGCTCTCAATCTCAAATTGAACACTCTAGGCGATAAGAAATTAGGTATAGAAAATAGGTTTTTAGTTTGTGCATCTCTGACGAAAGTGTTGGTGATGGTATTGAGTCGGTCAAAAAGGTTGAAGATCTCAAAGCCGATATCCAGGTATTCAAAGCTATGAAAGGGGCTACTTTTAGGAACGATCTCACCGGTTTCCTTCAGCACGTAGGAAAATCCGGCATCTACTCGACTATAGTCAGGTAATCGGTTCCTGAACTCGTAAGGATCGGCAAATCGTGGTGTTCCACCCAGAACACCGGTATTATACACCAGGTTCAAGTTGAGCTTTAACTTAGGTATATTAGGAACATAATCCTGAAAGGCAACGCCTACGTTCAACCGCTGATCAGTAGGTCTTGGGATGTAGCCCCGATCATCCAGCTTTTCTTCTGTACGCATCAAGCCTAAGCTCAACCAACTTTGCGTACCGGGTACAAATTCACCGTTAAGCCTGAATTCCATACCATAAGCATAAGCCTCAGCGTCATTGCGGGCGCGATAACGGATCCTAACGTTTTCAATGGTATAAGGATTTACATCGGTTAGATCTTTATAATAGCTTTCTGCGGTAAACTTAAACGGTCTGCCCCAAAGTTTGAGACTATAATCCATGGCGCCTACGATATGATAGGCTTTTTGCGCCTTCACATCCGGGATGACCGTTCCTGTCGTATCACGCAAAGCCCGATAACGTGGTGGTTGCTGATATAAACCGCCAGATAGTCTAAACAGAATATCTTTTTCCCAATCCGGTTTGAAGCTGATCTGCGCTCTTGGACTGATGATGGTTTGTGTGGATGAAGTCTCATCCGCATCAGAATTAAGATGCCAGACCTGACCACGGACACCGGCATTAAGCCAAAGTTTATTGTCGCCCAGATCGGTTCGATAGCTCCATTGGGCATAGCCGGAAAACCTGTCAACTTGCGTCTCGTTATAGGCGCGTACACTAAAAAAAGGTTCAATTTGTGCTTCGAAAGGATTATAAGGTTGATCGTTGACAAAACCACCATTGGGCGGACGAACGGCAAAACCGGCGGAATCTACCATTTCGTATTCCTGGAGTCTATCGCGAATATCTTCGCGGGCATATTTTAGTCCGTATTCAATATTATGCTTGCCTTTTTTGATCTCGCCGATATGCTTGATATTGATAAAAAGTCCATCCAGGTCATTCCTGGCGTGGGTAAATTGTGCGCCAGCACCCTGAGTGAACTCTACTTCGCCAAAGTTCTCATCTCCAAAGTTGGAGTTGACCGCTCCCAGGCGATATTCCGCCAGAATGTCAAAATGTTCTTGCTCCTGTGTATGATAAGCTGAGGCAATGAACTTGGCCGTAAAATCATCCGTTACTTTATAATTTGCCTTTAAAGCACCAAAGTAGGTCTCGAACTTATCCTGCTCTTCCCCTTCATAAAAGACAAGCAAGGCCTTGGGATCTTGAACCGTACCAAAGTTAGTTTGTCTTGTATTCGGTTCATAGTCGTACGTGTTAATGGCGATATTGCCCAGGAAATCTAAAGAGAATTTATCATTGAACTGATAGCTGAGTTTCGTTTGGACATCGGTAAATCGCGGTCTGAAGTTGGCATCGGTCTGTCGGGCATCTACGAACAGGCTATTATCACGATATCGCACACCCAGGATACCAGAGAACTTATCATTTTTTGAGGCTCCTTCCACGGAAACCTTACCGCCCAGGAAACTCCCTTCCGCCGTAGCCCTAAAACTCACTGGTCTTCGGTAATCCACGGACAGGACGGATGATAATTTATCGCCATATTTAGCCTGGAAACCACCGGCGGAAAATTCTACATTGCGTACCAGGTCCGGATTGATAAAGCTCAGACCTTCTTGTTGACCGCTTCTTACCAGAAAAGGTCTGTATACCTGGATCTCATCTACATAGACCAGATTCTCATCAAAGTTACCACCTCGTACGGAATATTGGGTGCTCAGTTCGTTATTAGAACTTACTCCCGGTAAGGCTTTAAGCATGTTCTCCACTCCAGGATTAGCTCCAGGCATCAATCTGACCTTCTCGGGCGAGATGGTGGTAACGCCTTCTACTCTAGTACGCCTTTCATCTGTGATAACGACCTCGCTCATCTGTTCTACATCGGTTTTTAAAACGATATTGAGCTCTTTATCAGCTCCCGCCGACAGGTTGACCCTAACTTGGGTGGTCTTATAGCCCAGACTGTTGAACTTGAGCGCGATCTGTGTATTGGCCGGCACCTGTATGGTATAATAACCGTTCTCGTTCGTTGAAGTTCCCTTAGAATCGCCATAAGAAATGGACACAAAGGGAAGTGGTTCATTCTGCTCGTTTAAGACTATTCCCTGTACCGTAGAACTTTGCGACCATACAAAGCTCATTGTAAAAAGTAAGAATAAAAAAGAATATCTTTTCAAGTTGTTCTAGTTCTTTCTATTTATGGTGGCTTCAAATATACGCGTATTCCCTACTTTGTCGCTAACGACCACCTTTAATTTATTTGCGCCGTCCCGGAACTTATCATCATTAAAATCATATGTAATGATATCGGTCTTATAATCATATTCCATCAATATGAAATTGCCGTTCACCGTTGCCCTGTAGCTATCTACACCCGTCATTTCATCATCGATCTTCAGTTTCAGATAGCGATATTTGGACATCCATTTATTATCACGAAAATTGAGGGGTTTTATTGTAGGTTGAACGGTATCTAAAGTTAAAGTATAAGTACCAAAGGTCTTGGTCTTAGTATAGAACCTGTTCTTTTCTTTGGTAGTATTAGAATAATACTTTGATCCCCAGGGCATCACGCGAGCTATAAAGAGCTTTTCCTTATCTTTGTCGCTATAATGTCCAACATCAAAACCTATGGTTATCGGATAATGTATGGGCGTACGATCATTATGTAACTCTATGGTCTCTCCTTGGAAATCAATATTCAAATATTCATCTTCATATAATGCACCTTTTGGGAAATACACATCGATCTTCCCTTCTTCGAACATCTGGGCTTTATTGGCTTTCACCAAATAGGGTGTTTTTTCAGGAGTTGCTTTTTCCTTAAGTGGTATTTCCTTACCTGTGATAGGAATGGTCAATTGTTTTTTGTTGCCGTGGAAATCTTCTATGACAACCTTTAATTTATAGTCGTGGTCATCTTCTATATGGAAAAACCCCTTTCTGTCCTGAAAATCATAGAACGGCACTTTATTGTTAGGCTGGATAAAAAGTTGGTTGATGCGTTTTTTCTTTTCCTTGTAATAACTGTAATCTATCATCCTGTTAATATAGCGGGAATTAGAGAAAGAAAAACGATCGAACTGCATTTGAAAGTGCTTCTTGCCATTGATAAAAGTTGTAATTCTATAGAGTCCAACGCGATTTACGGTGAGGCCAAACTGGTCATAAGCATCTATCCCAATCCCTATCTTCCCGTAGGCTTCCACCCGATTGGTTTCTGAAATGGCAAGGTCTTTACTTCTGGCTACGACTCTTGTTCTTTTTTGCTTTTCATTGATATGGGCTTTATCGCCCATAGGATAAAGATAAACGCCTTTGATCTTAGGTGGTCGATCATCTTTGAGCTGGTCAAAAGTGAATTTGAGCGGATTGAGCGGTCTGGAATTTTTGTCGCGAAGTTCAAAATGCAGATGCGGGCCGGAACTTGAGCCTGAATTGCCACTATAGGCGATAAGCTCTCCTTTTTTTACCGGTAGGGTTTCTTTATCCGGGAATCTCTGGATAGTATAGGTTTCCCTTTGGTATTGTTGCGCTTTTATCCACTTCTCTATCTTAGGGGCAAATTTACTGAGATGCGCATAAACACTGGTCTTACCATCTGGGTGTTCTATATAAAGTGCTTTACCGTAACCAAAACGCTGAACCTTTATCCTACTGATATAGCCTCTTTCCGTGGCATAGACCTTTTTCCCTATTTGACCATTGGTCTTGAAATCTATTCCAGCATGGAAATGATTAGCACGTAATTCCCCAAAACTCCCGGATGGAAGTAAGGTCATGTCCAAAGGTGACTGATAATTCAAACTGTCTTGTGACCATGAACTTTGTACAATAAGCATACTGATGACGAAAAATAGCACGTTCAACCTCAAGGATAAAAAAGTTTGGATTTATTTTCAAAATTAGAAAATTCCAGCTATCCCTGATCGATTTATGGGAAAAATCATTGTTGTAATCAACATTACTCCTATTTTTAGTCTGCAAGAGTCAAGAAATGAATGCTTTAAAATCATACATTACACCCATTACACCTAATTTTAAACATTCGCCCGAGATGTAAATAATTAATGTGATATGAAAAAAATATTATTTACAGGAATTAATGTAGAAAATGGGTGTAATAGGCGTCATTTATTTAGGAATTTGATGACTGATCAATCGAAAACCATGAATTTCTTTTAATTTTACCGATAAGAAATTTTTAACGCTAAGATGAATGAACCAATCCGTACACAATAAGCTCGTTTCTTTTATCTGGTCTATTGCTGATGATTGTTTGAGAGATGTTTTCGTTCGTGGAAAATACAGAGATGTTATCTTACCCATGGTGGTGCTCAGACGATTAGATGCCTTGTTAGAGCCTACAAAACAAGATGTTTTCGATGAATTGGCTTTTCAGCGGGATGAAGCTGGTTTTACAGACTTGGATGAATCAGGCTTAAAGGACGCATCTGGTTATGTGTTCTACAATACGAGCAAATGGACTTTAAAGTAATTAAAGAATACCGCCACCAATAGTAGCCAAATCTTAGAAGCAAATTTCAATGATTATCTCAATGGTTTTAGCAATAATGTCAAAGAGATCATAGATAAGTTCAATCTCCGCTATCAGATCAAACGAATGGCAAATAATGATGTGTTGCTCAATGTGCTGGAGAAGTTTACATCACCTTATATCAATCTTACCCCTTTTGATCAGGAAGACCCGGATGGTAGAATACTTCCCGGCTTGACCAATCTAGGTATGGGCTACGTTTTTGAAGAACTCATCAGGAAATTCAACGAAGAGAACAACGAGGAAGCCGGAGAACATTTTACGCCAAGAGAAGTAATCGACTTGATGACGCATATCATTTTTGGGACCATCAACGAAGATCTTCCGCCGGTGATAACGGTTTATGATCCGGCATGTGGTTCCGGCGGTATGCTTACGGAATCCCAAAATTTTATTACTAATGAACAAGGTCAGATAAAAGCAAAAGGCGATGTTTATCTATACGGGAAAGAGATCAATGATGAAACCTATGCCATTTGCAAATCTGATATGATGATAAAAGGCAATAAACCAGATCAGATCAAAATGGGCTCTACCTTAGCAACTGATGAGTTTGCCGGCACCTACTTTGATTTTATGTTATCTAATCCGCCGTATGGAAAGTCCTGGTCATCGGATACAGGTCAGATCAAGGATGGAAAAGAGGTCATCGATCCAAGGTTTGAGGTAGTTTTAAAAGATTATTGGGGAAACCGGGAGAAAATGCCGGCAACGCCCAGAACTTCTGATGGTCAATTGCTTTTTTTGATGGAAATGATCTCCAAGATGAAAGACCTGTCTAAAAGTCCTACCGGCTCGCGCATTGCATCTGTCCATAACGGGGGGAGTTTATTT
>CAJXLO010000053.1 GCA_913056525.1 uncultured Psychroflexus sp. | reverse complement strand
CAGTTGGTAGAGCATCTCCCTTTTAAGGAGAGGGTCCTGGGTTCGAGCCCCAGCCAGATCACAAAGTGATATGGATGAGTGAGAAGTTTATCCCGTATAGCGGGAAGCCCCAGCCAGATCACAAAGTGATTTTGTAAGTCGACAAGTTCATACCTTTTAGCGAACTGTTTTGTTTACATCATAAGCATGGACGCACTTTAAAAAATTATGTTCTTTTTTTTATTTGACGATGATACATACTAAGAAACATAAGTTTTCACAAACCCATGTTTTAGACATGCCCGTGTTATAATATGATTTTCATCCAAAGATATGTCATTGATTTTTTAAATGAGCAAATAGACTTCTTAGTCGATTCTTCTAATTTCACAGAAAAGTTCATTAAATTAATTTATAAAATATCGATCTGGTAGCTCAGTTGGTAGAGCATCTCCCTTTTAAGGAGAGGGTCCTGGGTTCGAGCCCCAGCCAGATCACAAAGTGATATGGATGGGCGAGAAGTTTATCCCGCATAGCGGGAAGCCCCAGCCAGATCACAAAGTGATATCGATGGGCGAGAGGTTTATCTCGCATAGCGGGAAGCCCCAGCCAGATCACAAACTTTTATGGATGCGAAAAACTTTATCTCAAAAGATGCTTTATTTTCTCTTATGATATAGAGATAAAGTTAATGCTTTTCAGATTTTTATTCCCAGTATTATCTCGTTCTTTCTTAATTTACACTACACCTATCCATCATAATTGTGCGTTTTTTCCATTACTTTATAAGTCTACTCATTTGATATAGCGAACAAGAAATCATTATCCGATTCATTATTGAAACTAGAGTTGATTTGACGCTCGTTTAAGTACTCCCAAAAAGGATATAAATGTTATATTTGTAGTCTTTAAGCCCAGGTGCTGGAATTGGTAGACAGGCATGGTTGAGGGCCATGTGTCCACTAGGACGTGCGGGTTCGACTCCCGCCCTGGGCACTTTCCCTTAAAGCAACACAACATTGAAGCAGCTTGTTAAAATAATTTTGAACCTGGTTCCCCGATCCTATTTGATCAGTATCAGTTTAAGATTATTACCATTTTTAAAGCTTATTTTCAGAGGAAACAGATTTATCGACCCTATAGACAATTCCCATCTAAGTAGATTTTTGCCATATGGATATGAAAACATCAGAAAGAATGCGCTATCACCCTCTACATTATCCCTGGAAAGGCATCGCTTATTATGGCTTTATTTGAAGAATGAAACCAATATATTTACTGATAGTGTCAAATTACTGCATATTGCTCCTGAACAAGCCTATTATAAAAGACTAAAGAATAGGGACAATATCGATTATACATCACTTGACCTTCATTCACCCATTGCGGATATAAATGCGGATATAAAGAATATGCCCTTCAAGGACGAAACTTTTGATATCATCATTTGTAATCATGTGTTGGAACACATAAAGGATGATGATCTAGCGATACAAGCGATATACCATTCTTTAAAAAAAGGGGGGTTCGCTATACTACAGATACCTTTAAACAAGAAACTCCAGAAAACCTTTGAAGATGATTCAATTGTTGATCCAGAACTTAGGAAAAAACATTTCGGTCAATATGACCACGTTAGGGTTTATGGTTGGGATTTTTTTAAAAAATTAAACAAGATTGGTTTTGAGTCACACGCTATTGCTTATGCAAATCGCTTTAATGCAGAAGAACAAAAGATGTACGGCCTTGAGAATGATGATCTGATACCTTTTGCAAAAAAGTACTAATCTTCAAGGATTTCTTTAAAACCATTAGTCACGTAAGTATTTATTTCCCCATCTTTTCCCTTGTATATCAAATAGGCCTCAAATAAAGATTCTTTTTCTATGAACTTAATGGCTTTTTCATGTCCCATGGCCATAATAGCAGTTGCATATGCATCAGCTGACATACAATCATCCATGATCACGGAAGCACTCAGAACCGAACTTGGCTTAGCTTTACCGGATAGGGGATTTATAGTGTGAACCGTTTCTTTATTGGTTTTTTTGTCTATCTTATATTTAAGATAATTACCTGAAGTGGCCATCGCTTTGTTCTTTAGACCAACTTTGGCTGATAATTTTCTTTTTGAAGTATCTTCATTTTTAATGGGTTCATTGATTCCAATCTTCCATTGCTTACCATTGGGTTTGTTACCTTTGGCGTAAACTTCTCCTCCGATATCTACAAGAAAATTATCAAGACCTTTACCTTTGAGGAGTTTCACGAATTGATCGACCGCATAACCTTTCGCTATAGAATTTAAGTCTACATACATTCTTTTATATTTTTTTATCAGCGTATCACCACTGATTTCCAACAGATCAAGGTTTACATATTCTCTCAATGAATCCAAAGCTACCTCTTGATCTTGTAACGTTTCACTTCCAAATCCATAGTAATTCACAAGTAGACCTGCGGTTGGGTCAAAATAACCATTTGTTTTTTCATGTATTATTCTACTTTTTTTAATAACCTCTAAGAACATATCATCTACAACTGCTTTTTTACTTCTGTTAAGCTTAGAGATCAGTGAGCTCTCCTGATAAGTGCTCATCGAATCATTAATGGAATCTATTAGTTCTTCTATAGGTTGTCTCAGGTGTTCAATGTCCTTATCATCCGTTGTTTTAATGTAGTAATAAGTGCCAAATGCTCTTCCTTTAAGTTGACCATTCTTGGTCGTGTTTGTTTCTTTAGAGCAACTTACCAGGAGTATGAGCAGAATGATAGTATATTTCATTACTCTATTAGTTCAAGGCCACTGTAGTTCACTACATAATCCGAATCAGAATCAAGCGGTTTATCGTAGTCAGAAGAATTAGCAAGACCCACGCCAGCAAAGTGGGTGATAGCCTCAAATTTTGAAGCATGATCCCTTACTTTATTTATTACGTTCGCATCGTATTCTTTAGGATCGTTAGGGTACATAACAGCTCTAACGACAACGAAATGAAGCTGTTTTTCCTTTATTGCAACGAATTGCGGGTTCTTTTTAAGTTTGCTATTAACAGCAAGGAACTCGAAACCATCATTTTCGAGTTCCTTACCTACGATGTTCATTGCTAACTGATGCAATTCTTGCTCACTGAGTTGAGCCATATTCAAAATTTATCAACCTCCAAAATCGTCGAACCTTATGTTTTCATCGGGTATACCAAAATCCTCACCCATCTTCTGAACGGCCTGGTTCATCAACGGCGGACCACAGAAGTAAAGTTCTATTTCCTCTGGTTCTTCGTGATGATTGAGGTAATGTTCTATTACGGATTGGTGAATAAAGCCTAAGAAGCCATCACCTTCTTCATCATCGATATTTTTCTTTTCTTTCCAATTGTCTTCTTCTAACGGTTCCGATAGAGCCATGAAAAATCTAAAATTTGGAAAATCCCTTTCTAAAGCTTTAAAATGGTCAATGTAAAAAAGCTCTCTTTTTGATCGTCCACCATACCAGAACGTTACTTTTCTCCCTGTTTTAAGCGTTCTAAACAAATGGTAAAGGTGTGAACGCATAGGAGCCATACCAGCACCACCACCTACATAAAGCATTTCAGCATCGCTTTCTTCATTAATAAAGAACTCACCATATGGACCTGAAATCGTTACTTCATCTCCTTCTTTCAGACTATAAACATATGAAGAAGCAATGCCAGGATTTACGTCCATCCAGTCTCCTTTATCTTTATCAAAAGGTGGTGTTGCGATACGCACGTTCAACATAATACGCCGTCCTTCATCTGGGTAAGAGGCCATAGAATAAGCTCTTTCTACGGTCTCATCATTCTTCATCACTAATGACCAAAGATTAAAATCATTCCATTCTTTTTTGAACTTATCAGGCTCATTAGGGTGCTCCTCTGGATGAGCAGTGATGTCAAAGTCTTCGAACTTCACAGTACATTTAGGAACCTCTATTTGAATGTATCCACCTGCTTTATATCCCATATCTTCCGGTATCTCCACTACGAACTCTTTTATGAAGGAGGCGACACTATAATTGGAAACCACCTTAGCGGTCCATTTTTTAATACCGAATATTTCTTCCGGTACTTCTATCTTCATATCTTCCTTCACCTTTACCTGGCAACCTAATCGCCAGCCTTCTGCTATTTCCTTTCTTGTGAAATGTGGTTCTTCAGTTGGTAAGATTGCTCCTCCACCTTCTTTAACAATACACTTACACTGTACGCAAGTCCCACCGCCACCACATGCCGATGGGAGAAAGAGGTCATTATCCCCTAAAGTGGATAATAATGTGGAGCCGGAACTTACTTCCATGTCCTTTTCATCATTCACATTTATATTGACCGGTCCAGAAGGTGCTAATTTCGACTTAGCCGTTAGTAAAACAAATACTAACAAAAGGGTCAATACTAGAAATACTACAATACTCGCTAATACAACATCCATAATTCTTTTCTTTTATAATTCAATTCCCATAAAACTCATAAAACCTATTGCCATCAATCCTGTGATGATGAACGTTATTCCTAACCCTTTAAGAGGTGCTGGAACGTTTGAATAAGCCATTTTTTCGCGTATCGCTGCAATTGCAAGAATGGCAAGGAACCAACCGACACCACTTCCCAGACCATAGACCAGGGATTGATGTATTCCACTGAAATCCTTTTGTTGCATAAAGAGGGATCCACCCAATATGGAACAGTTAACGGCTATAAGCGGCAAAAATATACCTAACGATCCATATAGCGCTGGAGCGAACTTCTCAACGATCATCTCAACTAATTGCACCATAGAAGCAATCACTGCGATGAACATTATGTAACTTAAGAAACTCAAATCTACGTCAGCCATTTCAGGACTTAACCAAGTTAGTGCTCCTGCTTGTAATAGATAATTGTCGATCAAATAGTTGATAGGAACGGTGATGGCCAATACAAAAATAACCGCAGCTCCAAGTCCTACTGCTGTCTTCACTGTTTTTGATACGGCTAAATAAGAACACATGCCCAAGAAGTAGGCAAATATCATATTCTCAATGAATATACTTTTTACGAATAAATTGACTAACTCCATCTTTTAATTTTCTTCTATTAATTTTTTGTTTCGGCTTCTTTGATACCAGATCACTAAACCCACGATGATCAATGCCATAGGTGATAATAGGAACAAGCCATTGTTCTCATAGCCTAAAGCATACAATCCTGTAGAATCTTCAATGTTTGCGGCTTGATGACCCAGAACTTCAAATCCTAATAGTGTACCTGAACCTAACAGTTCTCTAAAGAAAGCAACGACTATCAATATAAGTCCATAACCGGCTGCATTGCCAACACCGTCAAGGAAGGATTTCCAAACGCCATTACCTAGTGCAAAGGCTTCCAAACGACCCATGATTATACAATTGGTTATGATCAAACCTATGAATATGGATAGTTGCTTACTTACGTCATAGGCAAAGGCTTTAAGGAATTGGTCCACTAAGATGACCAAAGATGCTACCACAACAAGTTGCACGATGATCCTAATTCTGCTCGGTATGGTATTACGTAATATTGATACGATCATATTCCCTGCGGCCATAACGAATACAACAGCTAATGACATTACAATAGCGGGTTTTAGTTGTACTGTGATCGCTAAGGCGGAACATATACCAAGTACCTGAACGGTGATAGGATTGTTGTCATCTAACGGGTCAGAGAGCAGCTTTCTGTTGTTCTTTGATAAAAGTCCTTCTTTCTCTTCCTTTTCTGATAAGAAAAGGAACATCTCTTGTTTCTTTTTCGACTCCTTATCAAGTTTATCGTACTTATCTTGTAATTCTTTTTTTTCTTCACTCATGGTTAAAAGCTATTTTCTTTGAATTGGATTTCATATAAGGAAGATAGTTTTTTAATCTTTCCTGCATCATATCAGTAACGCCATCGCTGGTTATCGTAGCACCAGATATAGCATCTACTTTATTATCATCTTTATTTTCAGGTTGGCTGTATCCTTTGGTTACTTTAACACCTACCAGTTCACCTTCATCATTAAAGATCTTTTCATTTCTGAAGTTTTCTTGGAACCAATCTCTTGTTATCTCTGCACCTAAGCCAGCAGTTTCTCCCTTGTGGTCAAAGATGACGCCCTGTATCGTATTGAAATTTTCCTCAAGGGCGACATAACCCCATATTGCATCCCAAAGACCTTTGCCTCTAAGCGGAATTACATAATTAGTAGTCCCTTTATATTGAGCCTTGTACATTGGGAAAACTTGCTCTTCAATGGGCTTGTCCATTTGTTTGGCTAACGAAACATTGAAAGCTCTTACTTCCTGTACCTTCTCACCTTCATTGTTCAAGGTGATTTCCTCGACGATGTGCTTATTGTAAAGTTTTTCAGCTTCTGCACGTGTACATTCAATCCCTATGGTAGAAAGTATGTTTTGCATCTTTTCCTGTCTTACGTTCTCATTTTGCATTGGTTGTAGTGAAGTAGCGGCAATTGATAAGGATGCTGCTACAACGAAAACCATCAAAATGGAGAAAATGAAGGTATATTTATTACTGTTTTTATCCATATTATGCTGCTTTTGCGGGTTGTGCTTTTAATCTGTTCTTTCTTCTCTTGATATTACCTTGCACTACATAATGATCAATGGTAGGAGCGAATACGTTCATCAACAATATGGCTAACATGATACCTTCTGGATAGGCTGGATTGAATATTCTGATCATAATACCCAGGAACCCGATCAAGAAACCATATATCCATTTTCCCTTATTGGTCTGAGAACCACTTACAGGGTCTGTTGCCATGAACACTACACCAAATGCAAGTCCACCAACGATAAGATGCTGATACCATGGAAAGTTGGTCAGTGCATTACCTTCCACACCAAGCCACGGTAGAGCGTTAAAGATTAATCCCATAACAGCTGCACCAGCAAATCCGCTCAAAATAATCCTCCAGCTTCCTACTTTTGTAAATATAAGAATTGCTGCTCCTAGTAATATAAGCAGGGTGGACGTTTCTGATATTGAACCTGGTATCATACCAGAGAACATGCTCGCCGAGTTATAAGCTACTTCCTTACCACTGGCAAGTGCTCCAAGAATCGTTTCTCCTGAAACAGCATCGACCGTTGATGCTTCACTTACCCAAACTTCATTACCGGACATATAGGTAGGATAGGCAAAAAATGCAAATGCCCTGGCGGTAAGTGCCGGATTCAGTAAGTTCATTCCTGTACCACCAAAAGCTTCTTTGGCGATAAGTACAGAGAATACAACTGATAGTGCGACCATCCACAATGGGATGTCCACTGGCATTATCATTGGTATGAGCAAGCCTGTGACGAGATATCCTTCATTAACTTCGTGACCTCTTTTCACCGCAAAGAAGAATTCAATGGCCAAACCTACACCATAGGAAACCACGATCATGGGAACTATCTTGTAAGCTCCGTGTAAGAATGCTTCAAGTATACCTGGCTCTTGTCCTAATTGGGTGAAATGTTGATAACCAGCGTTCCACATTCCAAAAAGTAACGCGGGTATCAGAGCTAATATGACCGTGATCATTGTCCTCTTTAGGTCTACGGCATCTCTGATATGAGCACCATTCCTTGTTGTTTCTTTAGGTACGAACAGAAAGGTGTCCAGCGCATTGATCGCAGGTTGATATTTCTCTAATTTTCCTCCTTCTTCAAAAGGAGCTCTTATCTTGTCTAATTGTTTACGTATTACGTTCATCTTTTCCTTATTTTTCTTTATCCAACTTCTAATAATACTTGATCTAATCCCTCTCTAATTATCTGTTGTGCATTGATTTTTGAGGTGTTGATATATTCCACGAGCGCAAAATCTTCAGGGATCACTTCGTATATCCCCAGGTTTTCCATTTTTTCTATATCACCTACCATACAAGCCTTCAAAAGCTGCATCGGGTAAATGTCCATAGGCATAACTTCTTCCATTTCACCGGTTACTACTAATGCTCTCTCTTCCCCATTGGTGTTCGTGTTCACGTCGTATTTCTTTTTGGGGAACAACCATGAAAGTGAAGTCTTATGTATAGACGGGATGTTATTGTCCTTAAAAGGCAACCAACCGAACATTCTATGCTTATTACCTTCTGGTATCATACATAGTTCATTGCTGTAAAAGTTGACATGATCATCGTAGTCTATAGCTTCACCGGTCAAGACATCACCAGATATGATCCTTACCTGACTATCATCTACTTTTTCAGGTAGCACAAAATCAACAGGCGCGCCAATGATGGTCCTGTAGTAGGAATGGTCAGGCGCCGCATTGCCTGTCAATGCAATGGTTCTTTCCGGGTAGTATTTTCCAGTGTTGAACAGATGACCTATGATCGCTACATCTTCCGGCCTTAGCGTCCAAACACGCTCTTTAGCGTTGATGGGATCAGTGTTGTGTATCTGAACACCAACATTACCAGCTGGATGAGGACCACTTACATTTATGATCTCCACGTTCTCTACATCATGAAAATCAGAAGTTGTGTTCTTATCAACGCCTACGTAAACCTTACCAGGTGTTAACCTGGTCAACGCGTTCAGACCAGTCTGAAAATCCTTCATCTTATCATTTAATATAAACTCAAATGATGCTCCTAAAGGCGCTGAATTATAAGTAGAGATGAAGATGGATTTTGGTGTATCGTTCGCATCGGCCAACACATCATAAGGTCTCTGCTTTATGAAAGCACCGCAACCGGATGAGAATATTTTTTCTTTGACATCTTCATCGGACATATTCATCGGGTCGGACTTACCAAAATCTTTAAATTCTTGCTCTTGGTCAGGTGCTATTTCTATGGAAAGAACTCTTCTTTTCGCACCTCGATTGATCGCTGTTATCGTACCGCTTACCGGTGATGTGAAACGAGTTCTATCAGAATACTTGGAATAAAACAGTTCATCACCTGCTTTTACGTGAACATCGGGTTTCTTATATATCAACTTTGGCACGGTTCCATAAAAGTCTGGCGGTTTTATTGCTATGTTATTAGGAACTCCTAAATTGATAAGATTTCTCTCAGCATCACCTTTTAGGTTTAACTTCAAGCCTTTTTTTACTTTTAGTTCGGTAGGCATTTTTGCTCAGCTTTAATTAATTGCAAATTTAATAATTAAAAGTTCATTTACAATGTCGTAACTGCCTAACTTATGATTTTTAAAATTTGTTCAACTTTTGAGAGCTTGATTTTTTTAACTTACTTTGTCTAATAAATATTTATTCATGAGATTGCTTATCCTTTTCTTCCAGCTTAATTCACTCCTGCTTATGGGCCAGGTATATGAGACCTTACCACCGGAACACATCAAAACGGTGATATTTAAGGGAAGTAACCAGAAAGTGCCGGGAAGACCCGTCATACCCTTGAACGGAAGCCTCGTCCTAAAGTTCGATGATCTCAGGGCAAAGGTTGCTGATTATTACTATGAAATAGAACATTATAATTTTGATTGGACCAAAAGTGTTCTGGCCCAGAACGAATTCCTGGAAGGTTTTGATAACTTGAGACTAAGGAACTTCTCTAATTCCATAACCACTTTACAATCGTTCACGCATTATCAGCTTAACATACCTAATAAAGATACAAGAGGATTAAAGAAATCGGGCAACTACCTTTTAAAGATCTATAATGCCAGTAAAGAACTCGTCTTTTCCAGGAAGTTCATGGTCTACAAAGACCTGGTGGATGTGCCGATGACCATCAGGCGGACACGCAAGATGGACAAGCTGGATCAACAGCAGGTGGTCAACTTTAGAGTTGGTCGTAAGGATTTTATCTTTAGACAGCCGCAAAAGACCGTAAAGACCATAGTCGTTCAAAATCGCGACTTCTTTGAAGCTAAATATGACCTGAAACCACAATTCGTCAATGGGAATGAGCTTGTGTACCGATATGATCAGAAAGCAGCTTTCATGGGTTCTAACGAGTATTTGTTCTTTGACAATAAGAGTATCAGGATTAGTAATTTACAGATCAGGGAGATAAGAATGGGTAAAGATCTTTACAACACTTATCTTCGGACGGATTTCCCCAGATACAATAAAAGCTACACTTACAATCCTGATGTGAACGGTTCTTTTAGGGTCAATACACAAAGAGGTGACAAGATCGACAGAATGGCCGATTATGCCAGGGTCCATTTTTCGTTCTCGCCGACCAGGGATATCAGAAAAGGTGAGATACATCTTTACGGTAGGTTCAACAACTACGTGATCGATGATAGTACGATGTTGACCTACAATGAATCCACGGGTCTTTATGAAAATTCATTGATATTAAAGCAAGGTTTTTATAATTATAAGTACGTCTATCTAGATAAGGATGGAAAAATGGACGGAAGCTATTTCAGCGGTAGTCATGATGAAACAGAGAACAATTATATGGTCTTAGTTTACTATCGAGACCTTGGTGCCAGATTCGATCGTTTGATCGGAATTGGCAAGGCTAATAGCAGGAACATCGTGAATTGACCCATGTCAAGGTGAAGCGATTTCCATTAATATGGTACAGCCTATGGCCGCATAAGTACCAACCACATAACCAAAGACCGCTAAAAGTACGCCAACGCTGGTCAGTGAAGGATGGAAGGCCGCAGCTACCACCGGTGCTGATGCGGCGCCACCTACATTGGCCTGACTGCCTACGGCCATGAAGAAATAAGGAGCTTTGATAAGTTTGGCTACCAATATCAAAAGACCGGCGTGAATACTCATCCAAACCAGACCTATCGCGATAAGTCCGGGATTGTCAAAAACCGTGCTCAGGTCCATTTTCATCCCGATCGTCGCTACCAGGAAATAGATGAAGATACTTCCTATGCTGCTCGCGCCAGCTCCTTCATATTGTTTCACCTTAGTAAAGGATAGAAGTACACCTATCGCGGTCGATATCGTTATCATCCAAAAGAACTTGGAGGTGAAGGAGGAAAGAGCGGACGAGCTGTCCTGAAAAGCTTCAATGGACAATAGCGTCGCGGAAATATTATCAGCTGACCAGTGTGCCAGGCCAACTCCCGTAAAAGCGATACCTAACATGATCATATAGTCCGTCAAGGTGGGTTTCCTGGAAATGCTCTTTGTAAAATTGACCACCTTTTGCTTCAATGCATCAATCGCGCTCGTATCTGAACCTAACCATTTGTCGATACTCTTCTTTTTACCTATTCCTACTAATAGGGTCGCCATCCATAAATTGGCCACTACGATATCGACCAGGACCATACCGCCATATTTGTCCTTGTTATACTCGAATATCTCCAGCATGGCGGCTTGATTCGCACCTCCGCCGATCCAGCTTCCGGCAAGTGTGGACAATCCGCGCCAAACCGCATCTGGACCGGCACCGCCAACGCTTTCCGGTGAGAACGTCGATATCAACAAAATGGCGATCGGACCGCCGATCACAATACCTACCGTCCCGGTAAAGAACATGATCAAGGCTTTTAAACCAAGGTTTGCAATTGCCTTCAGGTCAATACTGATGGTCATCAATAACAAGGAAGCCGGTAGGAAATATCGACTTGCTACATAATAAAGTTGAGAGGAGCTATCATCTATAATTCCTAAAGAATTGAATATCGCCGGAAGTAGATAGCACATCAGCAGTGCAGGGACGTACTTGTAGAAGGTCTTAAAGAACTTGTTCTCTATAGATGAAGTATAGAATATAAGCCCTAAGCAGAGCATCAATATCCCAAGTGTAATGGCATCATTACTGATAAGTGCTGAACTTTCCATGTCGAAGTTTTGCGGATAAAAATAATCAACTTCAAAGAACTCAGGAAGAACAGGGCAATAATTGCCGCTTATAGTTCCTTTATGAAGCTTAAGATAACTTGTTTCAGTTGATCAACTAAGGGCAATTCCGGCTGTTGATAAGTTTGCTTATTGGCCAGATCTTTAGCTTTGCTTTCCTTTAGTACATGATTCATATTCTCTATGATCACGAGCTTTGCTTTCGGTTGAGCTTCTTTTAATTTCTTAGCCTGATCTACATCTACTTGCAAGTCTTGATCCCCGTTGATAATCAATACAGGTTGATCTACTTTAGCTATAAGTTCCTGCGGATCATATTGCATCCATGAATGAAGAAGAGGCTGTGCTTGAGGTCTGAAAAGGGAAAAAAGTTGCGGCGGATAATCCTTGACCTTACCTTTGATCTTGAGCGAATCAAGTGCCTTCCTGAGCGCTTTTTTTGATTGAGGAAGTTGTTTTTTTAGCTGATCATAAAGTGTATGGTCAATACTTTCACCTGCTCCGGCGATCGATATAACCGCATCGCCTATTTCCTGTGCAGCGATCAAACTCACCAATGAACCCTGGCTGTGACCTATTAATATTATATCATCATGATCATTTGTTTCTTTAAAATACTTAACAACAGATCTTGCATCTGTAACATAATCTTCAAATCTTAGATCTGATTCAGTAAAGGCGAGATCTTTGATCCTTAAAACCCTTTTATCATAAGTAAAACAAGCTATTCCATTATCCGCCAGATGAGTAGCCAATTTTTTATAAGCATCGGTTTTGATCATAGACTGATTGCCATCGCGATCTACGTCACCGGATCCGCCTATAATAATAGCTAATTTTGTAGATGCTTCTTGAGGCTTATAATGATCGCCGATCACGTATTTGTTGATTTTGACCTCATTTACTTCAAAACTCTGTGAAAATCCCTGATCAAAAGAGATTAATGTAAATACAACTGTTAAAAATATATAGATAGATTTCATAATGATTTGATTTTTTCATAAGTAATAAATGAATAGATAACTGGTACTGCGATTAAAATGATAGTGACAACCACTAATACGCTGATCAATATGTCATCAGGAAGCAAAAATCCAGATATGACAAGTAGAATACCGCCTATGAACCAAA
>CAJXLO010000052.1 GCA_913056525.1 uncultured Psychroflexus sp. | reverse complement strand
GAAATAGCAGAAACCATTCTACTTCCCGGCGATCCATTGCGAGCCAAATGGATCGCTGAAACTTTTTTAAAGGATTCGGTTTGTTATAACGAAGTTCGCGGAATGTTAGGATTTACGGGTACTTTTAAAGGAAAACGAATATCTGTTCAGGGAAGCGGTATGGGCATTCCTTCCATCAGTATTTACGCCCATGAGTTAATCAATGAATATGGAGTGAAGAATTTGATACGAGTAGGTAGCGCCGGAAGCATCCAGGAAGATGTGAAATTAGAAGACATTGTTATTGCCATGTCTGCTTCTACTGATTCTGCGATCAATAAAAAACTGATCCCTTATGGTGATTTTGCGCCTTCTGCAGATTATGGACTGCTTCATAAAGCAGTAGCGTCAGTTAAGCAGAAGGAACATAATTTCAAAGTGGGCCAGGTGCTATCCTCTGATATTTTTTATTCCGATCCTGTTGATTCCTGGAAAAAATGGGCGGCGCATAATTGTCTTTGTGTAGAAATGGAAACCGCCGGTCTTTACAGCTTAGCTGCTCGATTTAATGTCAATGCATTAGGGATAATGACGATATCTGATTCATTGATCACCGGAGAAGCGCTTTCAAGTGAAGCTCGTGAAAGCCAACTTAAAACCATGGTAGAAGTAGCGCTGGAAGCGTCTATATAGCGTTTATTATGATGACTACTTCATCTATTATCTTTATAAACTAAAAGCTTTAACTGCTAAATATCGTTTTCAATTCAATTTGTAATTCCGGAAACAGTTTACTTTGAACTTTCTCTGTATCTTCATTTTCATTAAATAATCCTAAGGAAACAAAACGGGTATCGATTAGGCTAAATATTTCTATGTTATGTGTTGCTGGATTTACAATCCAATATTCTTTGACCTCATTCTCTTCATATAGGTTAAACTTCTCGTTATAATCTTTTTTTGCTGTACTATCTGATAAGATTTCTATAATCAGGTCTGGAGCTCCTATGCAACCTGCATCGTCTAATTTAGTATCATCACAGATAACACAAACATCAGGTTGTACAACAGTATCCGTATATGTTTCATTCTTTTGTTTTGTTTTTTTTAATCGAACATCAAAAGGTGCTTCATATACCTTGCAATCTTGATTTCTAAAATGATTCCATAACAAGCCAATTAGATTTACACTTACATTTTGATGATTTCTTTTAGGCGCAGGAGTCATTTTATATATCAAACCTTTTATGAGCTCTACCCGTTCATTGAAATGCCACGTTAGATAATCTGCATAAGTATATCGTTTATTAAGATCTAATTTCGAAAAATCTGTAATGGTTTTCATAATGTAATTTTGAAGTAAATTTATCAATTTTTATAGAATTACTGGAATGCTAAAAAGTAAGATGAATTTTACCTAAAAGCCCTAAACTCAATTGGGTTCACACATTCTTATAATTTTTTTTTTGTGGCAAAAAGGCTCTCACAAACACAAAAATTCATTTTCTCAGTCCGAGATTAATGCGGTGCCATGAGTACTTTGTTCAACTCAGTAAGCATTTATCAAAATAGTTTTATAATAATAAAAATGTTTACCATGTTACTAAATTACTGCTAAATTTACAACCTTTCAGAGCGGATGGTCATCATCTAAGATAATTGAGCGTTTTTTGTTAATTTTATTAACAAAGTATGGCTAACACCATACACTAGCTATACACTATCCATACTTAAGATATGCTTGAGTTACCACTGAGCTCACCTTTAGATATTGTTCAACTTAACTTTAACGTCATCTAATAAACTATGCTAGCAAGAGTTTATATTCTTCCTATAAAAAATCCTGCCCATCAATAGAAAAGCAGGATTTCATAATTTGCAAATCATTCTGAATGATTACTCCACGATCATCTTAGCTGTATATTGATATTGACCGCTGTTTATCCTTACAAAGTAAATACCTTGTGATAGATCAGATGTGTTAACCCGTATTTCATCGGAAGCTAAATTCTCTTTTTCTATCGTCTTGATCTGTCTGCCTTGTATATCAGAGATACTGATCCGGGCTTGTGATAGGTTAAGGTTCCCAAAGCTGATATTCACAAAATCCTTAGCCGGATTCGGGAAGAGTTTTATCTCATGATCTAATTCTTCATCCGTAGTGCTAAAGGTTTCTTGTTCGAACAGTAATTTGAACCTGTTCCAGGCAAGGCTCTCAGGGATTGAATTGTCAATACTAAATGGTATTGTCATATTACTTTGATCGATCAAAGTTTCCTGGTTATTGTAAGTATCCACTAGATAAACAGAAAGATCATCAGGTAGATTTTCTTTGGATAATTCGATTTCGTAATCCGTGTTTTGGTAGCCTGCTAAATAAAGCTGGATTTCTTCCTGATCAGCCGGATACTTTCTTTGCTCTATAGATAATAACTGGTTATTACTTACCAGCGCAATACTTTCATCTAAATTATCAACCTTTCTTGCATCGTTTCTGGTCTTTGCATTACTATATTGATCATTTAATCTTAACTTAAAACCATCCGTTAGTGTTGTTTCATTATTGTTCGTGCTTAAAAGACGTACTGATAATAGACTTTCAGTAGTTGAACTAGACGAAAAGATGGTCGTTTGGGGCTGACTGACCGCTTTAGCGTTCTCCGTAAAATCAAAATCCGTGATGCCTGGACTTGATGGAACATCTAAGAAAACAGCTTGATTGGGTTGTAAATATCTATTTGCATCTGAGGTTCCCGTTCCGGTGAAATTGGGATCTTCTATGGCATTTGTGTTATTATCGATATCAACGGTTACATAAGCACCTCTAGTGTTGATAGAAGCATCCCAAACAAAGGCATATCTGATATTTCCTAAGTTGAGCCTGCTCATATCTACATTAGCCTGATAAGGATTCCCTACAAAGTAAGGCTGGTTAGCGATTAGTGTCCCGGAATTAAAAACGCCGGTTTCAACCGTTCCTGTTGTTCTAATCGTCGCATCGTTTGGCGTTGTTTCGTTATCAGTAACATTGATACTTCTGTTTCCGCGTACAAACAATCTATAAGCATCACCAGCATTTAAATTGGGTGATAAGGTATTATTTACAGGTTGCCAATTCACATTCGTATTATCAAAGGTGTACAAAGAAGGATTCCCACTAGGCGTGGCGTCCAATCCATTAGCACCTGTCGTTGAACCGGTTATGTGAACGCCGTAAGGATTGTTCGGGTCAAGGTTATCGGCTGGAAAGTTCGTGCCTGTATTGTTCACACCTTCTTGCCAGTTTTCGTTAATACTTGTAGTGGTCGTCACCGATGGCGATATCAATCGAAATGCTCTTCTTGCCGGGAAAAATCTTTCTATGGTGATATTTCCTGTTATCGCACTTGATGCGCTTACTTCGTCGATCTGTGCGGTGTTTGATGCTGTACTTTTCAGGGTCAGGTTATCATTAGTGTTCAAGGTAGCATTGCGAACGTCCACCAGATCGGTGATATTTATTCTTTCTGATGGGTTCAGGGATAGATCGAGCTGGTTTTCATTATCAACGATAAGATCCGATGCAGTAAAGCCTGTTCCGTTGATATTTTGATCTACTTCACCATTGAAGGTCAAATTGCTATTATCAGCAACAAGCGTTCCGCTTACGTTCGCATCATTTTTAATACTGATATTATTGCCATTAAGGTCCAGGTCTGTTCCCAGTTCAATGATCAGGCAGGTACAACCAGCATTTTCGTTAAGTGAAGCTCCTGAACCGGCGATCACCAATTTTCTGAACTGATCGGCTAAAGTGGGGTCATTTGAAGGGCCAGATCCGTTGTTCCAGGAAGTTCCGTTCCACGAAACCGGCTGTATACCTGATCTTTCTAAGGTAAAATAATCACCATCGTTCAATGTTACCGCCTGGAATATGGCTGTGGAACAAAAGTCATCTGGCGATAATCGCGTAGGACTTGAAAAACCAGGGTTATCATCGATCAAAAGATCAATTTCACTCGCATTTTCTATGGCAACATTGATGCTCCTATAATCGAACTCAAGGTCTACTGTGCCGGGCGAACCTTTGACATCTGCGCGCCAGGTTCCATTAAGTCTTAGATCATCTGCAGTTCCTGAGCTACAGTTGATGTTCTCAGTTTCCAGTAGTGTAAGGTCCTGCTCATCAGAAGCGGCAATAAGCCTATCGCCACTTGATAAGGTGCTCGGATTTGTTATCTTAAGGATACCCGTTGAATACGTTGTGCTGTCAATTGTTGCCGTGGCTGTTTGTCTTATCCCTGCCAAATTAAAATCAAAGTCGCCATTGGCAGCCGTATCATGATCATAGATATCGTTAGCTGTTGGTATTACGCCATATTTTGCCACTAGATTATTATTTAAGATGTCTAGCTGGCCAGCATTGAGCGCGATATCGTAAAAAAGAAACTCAGCGATCTTCCCGGTAAAGTAGCTTGAAGCGCTTACACTTCCACTTTCATAAATATTTCCATCGCCATTTTCTCCAATGCTTATATTTGCTCCGTGGTCATAAAGATATCCCACATTATTAACGGTTCCTACTAAATTTCCATTCAAATATGTTTCTAAAGTTCCTGTTGTTGTGGCATTTCCTTCAAAAACATTGGTAATAACATAAGCAGTGTTAGTACTAATAGGAGTGCTCACTGAGGTAAATGACCAGGGTGAGGCAGTTCCATCATCATTATTATTATAAGCACCAAAATAGAGATCGCCATTAACAATATAAATGACAACACCTCTTGTGTTTCCTCCTTCTTCGTAAATGACCTGTCTTGAATTGATATCATTGCCGGTCTCTATTACAAATGAATAAGTACGTTCTATGAAAGGTTCTCCACCATCATTTATGATAGCATTGTTCGCTATTTCAAGTGATTCATCATTACTTCCATCAAAGTTTAAAACTCTTTGACCGTTAAGTGCATTTAATTCTACATTTGGTGAATTTGTCTGCGTGATAGCGTTTAATGAATTTTGTCCATCGTTTTCCCAAATCGTTACATCTGTTTGATCGTCTTGCGCTATAGAGTTTGCTTCATAAGCAAATTGAAGTTCTTGCTCTAGTGGTAAACCGGCGATGGTATTAGTAACCGTTTTTTGTACAGCAAGTTCAAAAGTGATATAATCACCATCAGCTATGCTTAAACCGGTAAAAGTGGCTTCTGTGGAAGTAACAGAATTTGCGTTTACAGTTATTGGCGAACTGAAACCTGGATTATCATCGATCAATATTTCAATATCACTTGTATTGTTCACATCAGCATTTGAATTGACCAGATCAAATACAATATCAGGAGTAAAAGAACCCACTTGATCAACGCGCCATGTACTTTGTAATCGGGTTACATCATTATTGTTTGCGTTACAAGTAATATTTCCAAATTGAGTTTGGTCTTGAACATCGCTACCTATCGAAAAATAATCGCCATTGCTCAATGTCGCTGAAGTTGATAAAGATAATAATCCGGTTCCCTGACTAGTGTTTAAGTGTTGATCAGTAGCGGTTTGTTGATTGATACTTACTAAATTATAATCGTAATCACCATTTGCGGTCAAGTCTTGATCGTAAATATCGTTTGAATTTAAACCAATGTCATATTTAGAAGATAAATAATTTTCTACGGAGATGCGTTCACTATCATTTAAGACATTATTGTAAATGATAAGCTCGGCCACACTACCGTCAAAGGAATGATTGTTTGAGGTTGATCCCGTTTCTATGTAAGAGTTGTCATTTACTCTTCCAATTCCTATACTTCCTGAATGAGTGTAGAGCAAGCCTACATTAGCGATCGTACCTACATTATCCCCATTAAGATAGCATTCTACCGTTCCTGTTGACGTATTATTCCCATTGAAAACGAAAGTCAGGATGTAAGACGTATTAGCTGTAATAGCGGTATCAAAGGAAGAAAATCCCCAGGGAGAAGCAGAACCACCTCCATCATCATCTTGTATATTCCAGGCACCATAGTATAGGCGACCATTAAAAATATAAAAATTTAAACCTCTTACATTTCCACCTTCTTCATAGATCATTTGTCGGGTAGAAACATCCGTACCGGTTTCAAATACCATGGAAAATGTCCTTTCGCTGTAAGGTCCTGCCGTGTTCAATTCTGGATCATTGGGTATTTCTAAGATCTCGTTGTTTGAACTATCAAAATTTAGAACAGAAAGACCATTTAACTGATTCGTGTTTAAACTTGGCGGATTACCTGTATCAAGGGCATCATCAGCATTTCCCCCTAAGTTTTGCCAATTCAGGATATCAGTGCCATCAACTTGATCAATTTGATCGGCGATAAACCAGTATCTGTTAGTCGTATCATCACCAACGCCACCGGGACCGGCGTCTTGCGCTTGAGAAGTAAGGGTTCCGAGTAAGAAAAGAAAACAATAAATGAAAGTTAGCTGAAATAGATTGTTAGGATGCATAAATTAAAGATCGGTTTAAATTTTTGTAAAATTATGTTTATACTAATGCAATGTCAAATTCAAAAGTGTTTTTTTTTTTGACAAACGGAACAATCTGGAGATAAAAAAACCGGGATAAACTTCTCATCCCGGTTTTGATCTATGTTTAAAATGCCTACTTATTTTACTCCACGATCAATTTATCAGTATGTTGATATTGACCGCTGTTTATTCTTACAAAGTAAACACCTTGTGATAGATCAGATGTGTTAACCTGAATTTCATCAGATGTCATATTCTCTTTTTCTATAGTCTTGATCTGTCTTCCTTGCATATCTGTTATGCTTATTTGAACCTCATTGAGATTTAAATCTCCAAAGCTTAAATGAACAACATCATTTGCAGGATTAGGATATAATTTGATTTGATTTCTTAATTCCTCATCTGTGATGCTAAAAGTCTCTTGCTCAAAGACAAATCTAAATCTATTAAATGCTATGCTTGCCGGTATGTTTACGTCCACTGTAAAATTTACCGTATTTAGCTGCATATCTTCTAATAAATGTGTCTCATTCAAATAGGTATCTTCTAAATAAACATCTACATTTTCAAATTCTCCGATCTCAAACTCAAAAGTATAGTTGGTTCTTACATATTGCCATGTTAGAAGTGGTAGAATTTCTCCAACAACAGGTAAATCTCTTCTTTCAAAAGCCCATATTTGATTATCTCCTAATCTGGCTAGGGTCTCATCTACATTATAAAAAGCTTGTGCATCAAATTGGTCAAAAGCATTAGACGCTTTAGATTCAAA
The DNA here is from genome assembly GCA_913056525.1 of uncultured Psychroflexus sp. Taxonomy (GTDB): domain Bacteria; phylum Bacteroidota; class Bacteroidia; order Flavobacteriales; family Flavobacteriaceae; genus Psychroflexus. The sequence continues at coordinate 5,700 of CAJXLO010000052.1, read as the reverse complement.
ACGGATTTGATTTACCGCTAATGGCGATGCCACTCCATAATCATTAGAAGCAAAAAGTTTGCTATAAATATGTGGGAATGGCAAAATACCCTGATTACTAAAAGTATCCGTTTGTCCGGCATCTACATCTATCATAGCCTCCGTAAAATCTACGGTGGCTGTTCCATTTGTGTTCGTTCTAATAAATGCTGCTTGATAAGGCTGTAAATAACCATTTATATCAGAAGTACCTGAGGCTCCACCATCAATAGTGAATTCTAATTCATCTACATTGTAAGTAACAAAAGCTCCTCTACCGCCGGGCTGTCCTACGGTTGGTGTTCCTCCTAAAGTGGGATCCCAAATAGTGTAAAATCGACTTAAACTTGTTGAGTTGTCGATTAAAGCTTTCATATCAATCATTGCATGATAAGGGTTTCCAATTAGATTCCAGTTATTACCTAAAGTTCCTGTTTGGGATAGATCAGCATTAGGGATGGAAAAATTACCATCTTCAACGGTTCCGGTAGATCTTAATCTTGTATCCGTTGGTGTTGCAGCATTATTGTCTATGTCAAAAGCTACACCTCCATCTACTCGAGCGCTACGTATCAGCAATCTATATGGTTCTCCAGCGATTAGCGTGTTCACATCTGTGTTAGACACATTTTCCCAGGTCTGTAAACTGTTGTTAAACGTGAACATTGAAATATCACCAGAACCATTCCAGTCAAATCCATTCGTTCCGTCCAAGGATACAGGCGGATCGTTTGGGTCATTTGGTTCAACGCCTGTGATATGTGTTCCGTAGTTATCTTCTACACTTGTATCATCATAAGAAGCAGCGTCTTCTTGCCAATTCTCACGTATTGTCGTGGTTGTTGTGGTGGAAGGACTCACCAACCTAAAAGCTCGTCTTGCAGGGAAACACTGTTCCACCGTTATATCTCCTGTAATACTGCCATCAATAGCGTCTATTTGGGCAGTTCCGCGTGGAGAAAAACTGCAAACCATGCTAATATGATCATTTGATGTCAATGTTCCTTCTCTTACATTAAGCACTTCTGTGATATTCATCTCAGAATTTAAAGTGACACCACCTGCATTTTCTACCGTAAAATTAGCGACATCAGGTTCTATAAATCCTGAGATAAGATTCTGTGCTGAAGCATCTGACATGTATAGCTCTGAACCTGCTGCACTGGCATCTATGCTTGCTCCCGATGCTACATTGGATAAATCACCATTTAACGCCAGTAAGAAACCATTAAGCTGGATACTGGTCGCACTTTGCATGGTCAAGTCTCCGGCACCTGCATCTACATCCAGTACGGGATATCTTGGTCTACCATTATTGATTATTACTTCATTATTAGCATCCGGTACAACACCTGTAGTCCAGTTATCTGGATCGCTCCAGTCTGTGCTTTCACTGCCATCCCATTCTATAGTACTACAACCAGTTGCATTAGAAATGTTAGTGGTTGTGGCTTCGTCCAGACTTCCGTTTGAGAAGCGAATAACATGGTTTCCTCCAACGGTAAACTCCAAATCATTGAAAGTTGCTACTCCTGAACTATTCGTTGTTTGTGTTAGTGTTCCGGTCAAACTGCCAGGACCTGAATCTAATGTAGCGGTAATCATTAAATTATCTTGCTCTACAGGATTTCCATCACCATCTTGTAACTCAACTTCAATATTTGATGGTAAAGTTCCGTCGCAATTTTGCTGAGATGGCTGAGAAGTTACAGCAAGCTGTGTTGCAACCCCCAAAGCAGAACTGTTATAAGCAATAAATGAAGGGTCTGATTGACCTGTGGGTCTGTACAGTAAGGCTACGACGTCGCCCGCATTTGAAGTCGAAATTCCAAATTCCGACAAATCAGCAGCGTAAAAATGTATCTCTCTTTCCGTGTTTACCCTAGTGTTGTCATTCTGGGTAGAATCAAATTTATATAAATCAATATCAGAATTTCCTACTATCGGCTCATTGCTAATATTTATCTGTACTACGTTACCTACTGTTTCGCCCATATCATCGACAAACTCTAATTCATCGAAATCGGATGTAGAAGGCTGTGCTGTTTGGGAGACTAAAATATCAGGTACACAATCACCAATTTCTCCGGTATCTATACCACCAATATCACTTAATTCAAATCTTGTCTCTGTTCCTGTTGGTATATTTGTAACTCCGGTTCCTAAGTCAAGTCCTCTTTCTCCATCGGTTAAAAATTCAGCCACCTGACCTCCGTTAGTTATAGAAGAGAAAGGATTGGTTGTCCCATTATCTACACCATTGTCAATACCATCAATAATTTGTCCTAAACTTACAAAATTAGCTGTACCACCAGTAGTGGGTAATGTATTAAATGGTAGCGCTCGCATTTCCAAGGCTGTAAAACTCACCGATTGATTGGTAAGTTCAGCATCATCAACACCGGTGGAATAAGTTGTTCCATCAGATACAAAGGCCAAAACTTCGTGAGAGTTATCCGGCTTAATCGCATTAATATTATCATCAAATGAACTCCAGAAACCTGCATAATTTGTATAAACTCCGGTAACTAAGGTTACATCTGATGAATCAATTGTTGTAGTGATAGCATCCGTTAATGCTAAGGCAGAAAATTTTATAGTATATGTTCCTGTCGTATCAAATTCTAAATCATCAAAAGTTGCAGCACCTGTTCCATTAGTAGAAACCGTGGTTGTCCCTAATAAACTTCCGGGGCCAGTTTCTACAGTAGCAGTTATTTCAATGCCGCTTTGAGCAACACCGTTACCGTTTGTATCTTCAACTTGAACCACGATATTTCCTACTAAATTATTACAAGTTGATATGTCTGGTTGCGAAATAATCGATAATCTGGAGGCAACACCTAGCGATGGTTCATTAAAGGCAATAAAAGCAGGGTCAGAAGATCCGCCGGAAACATAAACCAATTTGTCTGCATTACCGGCATTGGCTGTTGTTATGCCAAAATCAGTAAGCTCAAGTCCTAGAAAGCGAATGTCTTTATCGACCTGAATTAAATTATTGTTGGGCGGAGAACCAATCGTTGAGTCAAATCTGTATAAATCAACAGTTTGAATGCCAATGGTTGGTTCATTTTGAATATCGATTGATATAGCGCTACCAACGGTATTTCCAGCGCTGTCCTCAAATCGCAATTCATCAAAATCGTTATTAGGAATGGCTGTTTGAGAAATAATGATATCCGGAATGCCATCACCAATTTGACTGGTATTGATACCGTTACTACTTAACGGAAATTCGGCTTCTGTATTGACTGGAATATTTGTAATCGAGGTACCTAAATCTAAACCCTGTTCACCATCTGTCAAATAACTAGCTACTCTGGCGCCTTCTGAAGTGCTAATGGGTGCAAATGGATTTGTACTTCCACTATCAATACCGTTTGTGATACCATCTATGTCTTCACCTAGTTGGATATAATTAGGAACTACATCATCTGCCGGCAAACTTGCAATAGGTAAGGCTCGAATAGTTAAAGCTGTAAAAGTAACACTATTACTGGTGAGTGTTGGATCATCTACACCGGTAGAATAGGTTACTCCATTGAATTCAAATGCTAATAAGTCGTGGGAGTTATCCGGCTCTACAGGGTTTATACTTGTACTAGAAGAATTCCAAAAGCCACCATAATCAGTCCATACTTCATCTATTTCACATTCTAAGGATTCAATGGTTTTTGTGGTATCCGTATTAGAATTGGTATCCTCAAACTGGATGGTTAAGTCATTATTTGCTGAGAAAGAAAGATCATCAAAAATTGCAATACCATTTGAATCAGTGATTCGCGTTAATGTACCATTTAAAGTGCCTGTTCCAGATGCTTTGGTCGCAGTAACATCTTCTCCAATAACCGGATTATTAGAACCGTCTAGTACTTCGACTTCAATCGATGGAATAGTTTGATTACATCGTAAAGTAACGGTATTGGTATTAGAAGTTGAGAAATTACCCTGAATAGTTACAGTGTTTTGTGCATTGATGTTATAAAAGCATAACATCAAACACCAAGTAAGTGTTAGATATTTCATTTTAAGTTAGTTAAAAGTTAGATAATGTAAATATAGATATTTTTTAATAAAAAATATATAGTTTACAAAAATATATATGTTAAATTTTATATTGAATTCGTGAAAATTTAGTTTATGATTTAATCAAAACCTAGTAAGAAATAGGTGATTTGAATATAGTTTTACGACAAATACTGATCGATTTGAATTTTACTATAAAGCAAAAAACCGAAAGTTCAAAGGATGAACTTTCGGTTGAATAGGTGAATTTATTTTTAATTGGTTTTACTCCACGATCAACTTATCGGTATGCTGAAATTGATCACTATTTATTTTTACAAAGTAAATACCTTGTGATAGATCAGATGTGTTAACCTGAATTTCATCAGAAGGCATACTCTCTTTTTCTATCGTCTTGATCTGTCTGCCTTGCATATCAGAGATACTGATTTGAGCTTTGGATAGGTTAAGGTTCCCAAAGCTGATATTTACAAAATCATTAGCCGGATTAGGGAAAAGATTAATCTCATTTTTCAGTTCTTCATCTGATATACTAAAGGTCTCAGTTTCAAATAGGATATTAAAACGATCAAAAGCTACGCTCGCCGGTACTGATTCATCTATAGTAAAGTCAACCGTATTCAACTGATTGTCTTCCAGTAAATGCGTTTCATCTAAATAGGTGTCTTCTAAATAAACATCTATACCATCAAACTCACCAATCTCAAATTCAAAGGTATAATTGTTCCTTCGATATTGGTAAGTAAGCAGTCCTAAAGATTCTCCATCAACCGGTAGGTCACGTCTTTCAAAAGACCATATTTGATTATTGTCTAATCGAGCCAAGGTTTCATCTACATTGTAAAATGCCTGAGCATCAAATTGGTTAAGCGCATTGGAATAATTATCATTAAATCTTATTCTGTTAATGGCAACGGGTGTGGCTACACCATAATCAGATGCGGCAAATAGCTTGGTGTAAATATGTGGGAATGGTAGTATCCCATCACTAAACGTATTGGTTTGCCCAGCATCTACATCAATCATACTTTCTGTAAAATTAACAGTGGCTGCTCCTCCGTTTGCAGGTTTGTTAGTTCTGATAAACGCAGCTTGATAGGGTTGTAGAAAGTTATTAATATCTGATGTTCCTGTTGCTCCATTATCATCAAAAGCAGATTCATCTACATTGTAAGTAACAAATGCACCCCTTCCGCCGGGTTGACCGACCGTTGGTGATCCGCCCAAAGTCGGATCCCAAACCGTATAGAAGCGACTTAGGTTAGATGAACCATCGATCAAGAGTTTCATGTTAACCAATGCATGATAGGGATTACCTATTAAGTTCCAGTTATCACCAAGTGCTGTGGTCTGCGATAAATCACCATTAGGTATTGTAAAATCACCCTGTTCTACCGTACCCGTTGAACGTAATCTAGTTTTTGTAGGCGTAGCTGAATTATTGTCTATATCAAAAGCTATACCGTTATCAACTCTTGCTCCTCGTATCATTAATCTATAAGCATCTCCGGCTGTTAAGGTATTTACGTCTGTGTTATTTATACCGTTCCAGGTTGGTACACTATTATCAAAAGTGAACATTGAAATATTACCAGAACCATTCCAGTCAAATCCATTCGTTCCGTCCAGAGATACAGGCGGATCGTTTGGGTC
>CAJXLO010000051.1 GCA_913056525.1 uncultured Psychroflexus sp. | reverse complement strand
TCCATCGGCCATAGAATTTGAAGAAAACTTGGTCTTTATGAAATAAAGCGGATATCAAATAAAAAGGAATCTTATTTTGCGATAAGGTTTGGAGAAAATTCGGCCAGATCTCATATTTCACAAAAACAGCAAATGTTGGGTTTAGGATATTGATAAATTGTTGAGCATTTGATCGCGTGTCAATCGGTAAATAGGTGATCACATCGATAAACGCATCGTTTTTTTTCACTTCATAACCACTTGGTGAAAAGAAACTGACAACTAACTGGTGATCGGTAAAATGTTTTTTAAGCCTTTGCATCACCGGAAAGCCTTGTTCGTATTCGCCTAGCGAAGCACAATGAAACCAGATGACCGGTTTTTTGGGGTTCAGGTCTGCTCTTAGCTTTGGGAAAAGCCCTTTCCTAACGCTTCTGAACTGTTTTAGCTTAGGTGAAATGGCTCCTAAAAGTGGCATTATCAACTGGAAAACGAAAAGCAGGAATCGGTAAATGACCAATGGATTTTTGCTCAAAAATAAGGAAAGTAAATAATTCCGATGTTGTTACTAACGGATACTAAAATGCACCTTTAAGAAATCGTGCTTCTCCATTGTGAAACATCAATCATTTGAATTCACATTATTCGTAACCGATACAAATTAGTGGTCGATCGATCTTCATCCGATAAATACTTATTATAATTCGTATTTTTGACATCGATACAAAAGATCTAAAGATGAGAAAATTACAAATGGTTGACCTAAAGGGTCAATACAGCAAAATAGAAAAAGAGGTTAATCAGGAAGTAAATGAAGTTTTAACGTCTACCGCTTATATAAACGGACCTAAAGTACATCAATTTCAAGCCGATCTGGAAAAATACTTAGATGTAAAGCATGTCATTCCTTGCGGTAATGGTACCGATGCATTGCAGATCGCTATGATGGGTTTAGGATTACAGCCCGGCGATGAAGTGATCACGGCTGATTTTACCTTTGCAGCAACCGCAGAAGTCATAGGTTTACTCCGATTAAAACCAGTATTAGTAGATGTTGATCCGGATACATTTAATATTGATCCGGATGTGATAAAAAAAGCAATAACCCCTAAGACTAAAGCTATTGTGCCGGTTCATCTTTTTGGACATGTCGCTGATATGGAAGCGATAATGGAAATCGCTGATGAACATGATCTTTATGTAGTAGAAGATAATGCGCAAGCTATTGGTGCTGATTACACGTATTCATCCGGAAAAACACAAAAAGCAGGAACGATTGGCAACGTAGGCGCTACATCCTTTTTCCCATCTAAGAATTTAGGTTGTTATGGTGATGGCGGTGCTTTATTTACTAATGATGATGAGCTAGCGCATACTTTACGCGGTGTTGTGAATCATGGCATGTATGAGCGTTATCATCATGACGTTATCGGAGTAAATTCAAGATTAGATAGTTTGCAAGCAGCTATATTAGGCGTTAAACTAAAAAGATTAGATGACTTCAGTAGAGCTCGACAAAATGCCGCCCGGAAATATACGGCCAAATTCAAATCGCATCCACTGATAGAAACGCCGCAAACCAAAACCAGAAAGGTGTGTGATACAGCAGAATGTGGTATTTGCGATACCTGTGATTGTCATGTTTTTCATCAATATACTTTAAAAATAAAAGAAGGCAAACGCGATCAGGTTGCAAGTCACTTAAAAGATAAGGGCATTCCTTTTGGCATTTATTATCCTATTCCTTTACATAGACAAAAAGCCTATTATGATGAGCAAGTAAAAGATGATTCATTTCCGGTCACAAATCAGCTGGCAAAAGAAGTCATTTCGTTACCTATGCATACTGAATTAGATGATGAACAAATAGATCACATCTATCAAGAGGTTGTAAAAGCCATAAACGCTTAACTAATACTGCACACAAACAAAAAAACCTGATTGTTGAAATCAGGTTTTTTTGCTTTATAATTTTATAATGATTTATAAGATCATCCCGGCAGCGACCGTATCTTTAGTCTGGTCATCAATCAATATCAAACTACCGGTATTCCTGTTTTCACGATAAGAATCTACTAACAAACGATGAGTAGTCCTAATCTTTACGCGAGCGATGTCGTTCATATTGAGGGATGTATCATCACCATCACGTTCAAAGGTATTGACGTTCATCTTATAGACCACTTCCTTGATCATGGCCTTTTTTTCGTTAGAAGTATGCATGATAACATATTTTGCCCTTGGTTTGGCCGATTCTGCGCTTAGCCAACAAAGCATAACATCGAATTCCTGTAAGGCTTCAGGTTGATTGTTCTTTCTCACGATCATATCACCGCGACTGATGTCTATATCATCCTCTAAGGTCATTGCCACAGACATGGGTGCAAATGCTTCATCAACTTCATGTTCTCCCGCGTTCATGGACTTTATCTTTGAGGTGAAGCCACTTGGCAGAACAGCCACCTCATCACCTACTCGATATATTCCACTGGCGATCCTTCCTGCATAACCACGATAGTCTATAAAACCTTCTTTCTGAGGTCTAAGGACGGTCTGTACAGGAAAACGAGAATCGATCTTATTGATATCACTACTAATATGAAGCGTTTCTAGTAATCTTAATAAAGGCGATCCCTGATACCACTTCATATTCTCCGAACGGTTCACAACATTATCTCCCACTAATGCGCTGATGGGAACAAAAGCAATATCCTGGATAAGTAATTTGGAGGCGAATTCCTCGAATTGGGAAACGATATCATTATAAACTTCCTCCTTGTAATCTACGAGGTCCATCTTATTGATGCAAACAATGATATGCGGAATGTTCAGCAAGGATGCGATAAAAGTATGACGTTTGGTCTGCTCAATAACACCGTGACGAGCATCGATGAGGATAACGGCAGCGTTGGCCGTTGACGCACCAGTTACCATGTTCCTTGTATACTGGATATGACCAGGTGTATCTGCAATTATGAACTTTCGCTTGGGTGTTGTGAAATATCTATAAGCTACATCTATGGTGATCCCTTGTTCACGCTCATCTTTTAGACCATCCGTAAAAAGCGCAAGGTCAACACCTTCTATTCCTTTTTTCTTGCTCGTGGATTCCACAGATGAAAGTTGATCCTCGAATATGGATTTTGAGTCGTACAATAATCTACCTATGAGCGTACTTTTCCCGTCATCTACACTTCCGGCGGTGGTAAATCTTAATAATTGATTCTTATCTATTTTCATTTTGGGTCTGCTGTTTGAATTGAAATTTATAGGTTGGTCCGGTCTTAGAAATAGCCTTCTTTCTTTCGATCTTCCATAGCGGTTTCAGACCTTTTATCATCAGAACGATTACCACGTTCGGTTTGACGCATGGTAGAAACCTCTTCCACGATCTTTTCCATGGTATCAGCATCTGACTCGATACCGCCCGTTATGGTAATATCCCCTAAGGTCCTGAACCTTACCTTCTTTTTGACCACTTGCTCTTGCTCACCTAATTGAAGATACTCCGAATTAGGGATCCATGAGCCATTTCTCCATACAACTTCACGCTCGTGGGCGATATAAAGCGATGGTATTTCTATCTCTTTTCTCAACAGGTAGTTCCAAACGTCCATTTCCGTCCAATTCGATATCGGAAATGCTCTAAAGTGCTCACCTTCAAAATGTTTTCCATTAAGCAAGTTCCACAATTCCGGTCGCTGGTTCTTTGGGTCCCATTGGCCAAAGTCGTCTCTGTGGGAGAAAAAACGCTCCTTAGCTCTTGCTTTTTCTTCATCTCTACGGCCACCGCCTATCGCACAGTCTATTTTATGTTCTTCTATAGTATCTAGTAGCGTTGTGATTTGCAGAGCGTTTCGCGTAGCATTTTTACCTTTTTCTTCAGCTACTCGACCTTCATCTATGGATTTCTGGACCGAACCTACAATAAGTTGAGCGCCTAACTTTTGCACTAGATCATCTCTAAAATTAATAGTCTCAGGGAAGTTGTGCCCGGTATCAACATGCATTAAAGGGAATGGCACTTTTGCTGGATAAAAGGCTTTTTTGGCCAAATGGGTTACTAATATGGAATCCTTACCACCGGAGAAAAGTATCACTGGATTTTGAAATTGCGCCCATACTTCTCTTAAGATGAAGATCGCTTCTGATTCTAGCTCATCTAAATAATTCAGATAATATTTATTCATGCTTGTAAGCTTCTATTTTATCGGTTAGTTTCTTAATGACATTTTCTACTGACTGGTCAATACTCTCATCCTCGGTTTTGATCGCTACATCCGGATGCTTTGGTTCTTCATAAGGAGCGTTCACCCCGGTAAAGTTCATTATTTCACCCGCGCGAGCTTTTTTATAAAGTCCTTTTACATCGCGACGTTCACACTCTTCTACTGAGGTGTTCACAAAGACTTCCACATAATCATCCGCACCAATAATGGATTTGATCATGTCCCTATCTTCCTTAAGAGGAGATATGAATGCTGCGATGGTGATCATTCCTGAATCCACGAACAACTTTGCTACTTCCGCTATTCTTCTAAGGTTTTCTTTCCGGTCTTCCCTGGTAAATCCCAGGTCCTTATTGATGCCACGCCTTATGTTATCACCATCTAAGGTATAAGTGAGATAGCCTTTTTCAAAAAGCTTCTGTTCAACAAGACTGGCGATGGTGGATTTCCCTGAACCGGACAGGCCGGTGAACCACACCACGAATGATGGCTGGTTCTTGCTCTTACAGCGCTTTTTTCGGTCTATTTCGTATCGATGATAAACTATATTCTCGTCCATTCAACTTAGTTTATTTTTTCGTAATTAGGGATCGGTTACTTACTAAAAAATAAGCATTGGTCAGGTTTTCACGATTGTAGAGCATTTCCTTCTGGGTGTTCTGATCGATCACAGGAACGCCAGCGGCATTACATATCGCATGACCTGCGGCTGTATCCCATTCCATTGTTGGGGCAAATCGCGGATAGATATCCGCTTTACCCGATGCTACGAGGCAAAGTTTCAGTGAACTTCCGCGTGATACTATGCTGATAGGTTTATCTGTTTTAGTTCTTTGTTCATCGATGAACGCTTTCGTGTCGTCGTTCATATGAGAACGGCTGCCCACGATCCTGAGCTCATCAGCTTCACCAGGATGTATGCGTTCAGCTATTTTCATAACATCATCTGCGGTTACGCAACCTTTTAGCTCGGCAAAATAAGCATGTCCTTTTTCCACATCAGCAAAGTAGATCTCATCTTTTGCCGGAACATAAATAACACCTAATACTGGTCTTTGCTCTTCGATCAACGCAATATTAACGGTAAACTCGCCATTCTTCTTCACAAATTCCTTCGTGCCATCCAAAGGGTCGACGATCCAGCATTTGGACCAATGCTTGCGCTCAGAATAGTCCGTTTGCTTACTTTCTTCGCTGATGATAGGAATTTCTGTGCTCAGAAGCGCTTCTACAATGATTTTGTTCGCCCTGCGGTCCGCATCTGTCAAAGGAGAATCATCTTCTTTATAATCTACTTCAAAATCTTTTTGATAGACTTCTAAAGTAGCTTTACCGGCGTGTATGCTTGATTCTATGGCAGTTTTCAACAAGGCTTCCTTCATACTATGATTGATTAGAAAGATACAAATATATAACAAATGATCTAAAATCTATCGGTTTTATAGACTAACGGACAGTTTGTTTTCGTTAAGGAAATTAGTTGTTCATCAGGTCACGCATTTTCCTTTATTTTGATCTACTTTTGTATAAAATTGAATGTTATAGAACTAGGTGTATTTCATAAACTAAGGTTCAATAGGACCACGCCACAAGGATCGTACCTCATCGATGAAGATGAAGTTGAGGTTCTACTGCCTAATAAATATGTTCCTGAAGATCACGAAATAGGTGATGCCATTGATGTTTTTGTCTATTTAGACCATGATGAGCGTCCAGTCGCCACCACTTTACGACCTAAGGTACAAGTGGATGAGTTTGCTATGCTCACCTGCCTTGACACTAATGAACACGGAGCCTATATGGATTGGGGACTTGAAAAGCAACTTTTTGTCCCTTATGCCGAGCAAAGAAAGAAAATGAAGATCGGTGAATCCTATCTCATATTTTGTTTCTTAGACGAACAGACGGATAGACTGGCCGCCTCTAGTAAAGTCAACCATTTTACGGACAATCAAATCCTGACCGTAGAAGAAAAAGAAGCCGTTGACCTGATCATATCTGATACTGGTGATCTGGGCTACCAGGTCATTATTAATGACATCCATCTGGGGCTACTGTACTTTAATGAAGTTTTTGAGAAGTTGAACATCGGCGATAGGAAAAAAGGATATATCAAAAAGATAAGGGACGATAAAAAAATAGACGTCAGTCTGGAAAAATACGCTTATCAGAGCATAGAACCGAACAGCGACAAGATCTATAAATTGCTTAAGGAAAATCAAGGGTACTTGCCTTTTCATGATAGATCACCCTCTGAGAGCATTCGAAAAGAGTTTAAAATGAGCAAGAAGGCTTTTAAAAATGCCATTGGAAGGTTATATAAGCTCAAAGTAGTAGACATTAAGAACAAAGATGGTATCTACCTGAAATAATGATCAATCATCAGAAAGATCGATCTCCAGGCTCACGTTCCTTCGTGGATAATAAAAATAATTATTGAAACGGCCATTTCTTTGACCATTCAAGCGGTTATTATTGTTCCAGGACTGATCACGGAAGCCTTCTTCAACCCTGAACCTCACCTTCGCTTCATTATCTTGAGCAAATACTCTGATGGATTCGTTGATCTGTTCTTGTTGACGTTGCGCAAAGTCTGTTGCATCCTTATCGCGGTGATACCATTGCTCTGACCTGTCTGAACGCCTTGCCAATTCGCTCATATTTACAGATCGCTGATAAGGTCCTTCCTGATACATATATTTTATTCTGGGGTCCAATTCATCAACACTTACGAACGAAGAGAAAGAATTAAGCAGAGACCTTTGTTTTGTGAACTCAAAAATATCTGGCCTTGAGCTTTCAAGCCGATCATCCTGTCGTTCTTGTGCAAGACCTATTATGGGCAGGAACATTAGCATGATGGTACATTCAATGGCTCTCATGGGCTTTAGCTGGTTCGTAGTCTAATATATCAACATCATCCCAGACATCAGGGAAGAACACTCTTTTCTGATAATTTGGATGTAAATAACGTTTCCATGCCGAACCGCCGGTAGCTGCTTTAGGTTTACCTTCAGATTCAAGATAATGTTCAGCTGTTCTCAAATGAACGAGCGGCCAGGCTACGTTATATAAGTGATCGAACTTTCGCATGGCGGTTTTTAGGTCTTTATCTTTGGCACCTAACTTTTGATACCTTTCCTGTATTGTTCTCCCTTTCAACTCCTGTGCCATTCCTATCAGCTCATCCTGGTATTTTTCCTCAAAAAGTCTGAGCGTCAAAGTTTTTTCTTTGGTCTTCTTATCTCTACCTGCAGATTTCCAATAGATGTGTTCAAATATCTCTTCTAAAGGCATTTCCTCAATTTCTCTAACATCTTTCTCTGTTCTTAATAGATTGTATATCGGCGTAGAATAGAGCTCAAGGTATCTGAACTGAACGCTCTGAAAGCCACTGGCAGGTGTTAAGGACATCCTGAACTTATTGTAATCCTCGTAGCTCATCCCATCACGCATCACATCAAATGAAGTGATCAACATATCGGTATAACGACTTAACCTGTTGATCTTATCTTTAAAGACATCTACATCTGGTGTATCATCTGCCACTATTTGTTGAGCTTCATGGTTCATCAATTTCAAGACCAGCTCAGTAACTTGATGATAGATGATGAAAACGATCTCGTCCTTAAAATCAGTTCTGGGTTTTTGAAGGGATAGAAGACTATCTGTCTGTATATAATCCCAGTAATTAACGGGTTTACTATGTAAAAGACCTTCCAGATAAGCTTTCGGGTCTTCCCCTAGAGCGTTAAATTTATTCTGGATCTCTTGTATGAGTTGATCTTGGTCGGCCATTCAAATACTTTTCCCACAAAGGTAGTACATTCTTGAAGAATGATCAGGATCAGTAGATGTTCAAGGTCTGTGGTTTAATGGTAATCCAATGAAGAAGATCCTCTATAAGTTAAAAAAGTTAACTATGTTTGCATTAACAAACAAACAACCCAAAACAATGAAAACAACATTTTTAACCCTGTTAATGGCTGTCTTTATCGGAATGACAACCAGTTGTAAAGAAGACAAAAAGAAAGATGACGCCTCTGAAAGTGAAAAATCCGAAGTAAAGAAAGAAGTGAACGAAGCCGGTGAAAAAGCAGAAGATGCCGTGAACAAAGCTGTAGACGATGCCAGGGATACCGCGAACGAAGCTGGTGAAAAAGCAGAAGATGCCGTTGACAATGCCAAAGACAAAGTCAACCAAGCCGGTGAAAAAGCTGAGGATGCCGTAAACAAAGCGGTGGACGATGCCAGGGATGCTGTGAACAAAACAGGCGAAAAGATAGAGAAAGGTACGAAGAAAGCCGTTGAGAACGCTAAAGAGGATGTGAACAAAGCAGCAAACGATGTGAAGAGCAAAGTTGATGAAATGACCAATGGTGATTAACCCCTATTTGCCTTTAAAAAATACCCGGATCCGCACTTGTCATATGCGGATCCTTTTTTTAGGTACCATCAGTGTCCTGTTACAATTCAAGTTGTACGTTATGTCACCTTAAATTTAAGGTTGATGTTTTTACAGTTCTTGAAAACTTGCTTTAAGGACAGCTACTCCTGATTTATATATTTAATGGTAAATGAGTTGTGCTCTATCAATTGCTTACACATGATCGCTTACGGCAAATTTAAAATGGAAATAGGATAAAATAAAGTACATCAGCACGATGAGACTGGCGGATTCGTAAGGAAGGAAAATCATGAAAACTACTGCTGATAGAACCAATACATATCTAAAAAGATTATTCCTTAACGACAGATTTTTTAATTTAAAACTAAAGAGCTTGAAATTTGCGTTAAGGATGATGACGTCTACCAATAACAGGATGATCAATATCAAAGGCTGCTGAAAGAAAACGACCCAATAGGAAAACTCTGTATGCTCGACCATTAAGGGCCAGGAAACGATCATTATAGCATTGGCAGGTGCTGCTAATCCTATGAAATCAACTGAATCTTTCCCTACTACATTGAAAACGGCTAATCTATAGGCAGTACCCGCCGTTATTATGAAGCCCAGATACGGCAAAATATTGCTAATATCGGTAAAAATAGTTTGGGATATATCAGCTCCTGCGATGAGCTTGAACATCACAAAGCCAGGTACAACACCACTGGTCACAAGGTCGGCTAAAGAGTCTAACTGAACGCCCACTTCTGAGCTCACTCCTAACTTTCTAGCCACCAATCCATCAAAAAAATCAAGGAAAACCCCTAAAAGCACGAATAACATTGCCAGATGATAAGCCTCTACACTTACCTGATACACAGCTATACATCCACTTAATAAATTAAGCAGAGTGATAAAATGAGGAACCAACCCTTTAAGGTGCTGAAGCATTCTTAATAGCATTAAATCACTTGCAAATATGCAATATCGATCGCTAAAATCTGTTATAATATTACGATAAATAAGATATTTGCAAAATTTGAAATCACACCGTGCGTAATTTTCCAATTGTCCTTTGTATGCTCACCCTAAGCGCTGGCCTTGCTCAGACCGCACGTAAATATTCCAATGAATTCCTGAACATTGGTGTTGATGCGGCAGCGTTCGGAATGGCCAATGCGGTCACGGCTTCTACGGAAGATGTGAACTCCGTCTATTGGAATCCGGCTGGGTTAACCGATTTAGAAGATTGGGAATTTTCCGCCATGCATGCTAACTATTTTGCAAATATTGCTACTTATAACTATGTGGCGGCTGCAAAACCACTCGACGACAGAAGCTCAATTGGATTTAGTATTATTCGCTTTGGCGTAGATGATATATTAAATACCACGCAATTGATCGATGAACAAGGCAATATCAACTTTGACCGAATCAGTTTATTTTCAACCGCCGATTATGCTTTTACCGTTTCTTATGCGCGCAAAATGCCACTTCAGGGATTTACCTATGGTGTGAATGCAAAAGTTATTCGCCGGATAATAGGCGATTTTGCATCCGCCTGGGGATTTGGTTTCGATGCCGGTATCCAGTTTAAAAACGATAGATGGAAATTTGGTGCCATGGCTCGGGATATTACCACCACTTACAATACCTGGACAATAGATGAAGATGAATTTCAAACCATTAGCGATGCCGTAGAAGGTCAAAACCAGGAAATCCCGGAAACAACAGAGATCACACTACCCAAGCTGGAAATAGGAATAGCGCGGAGCTTTGATGTGCGCCGATTTTTCCATCTTACCGCCACCGCTAATCTGAACATGCGATTTACGCAGACCAATGACCTTATTTCTACTGAAGCTGTGAGTGCCACACCGGCCATAGGTTTTGAAGCCGATTATATCAAGCTCGTCTATTTGCGCGGCGGATTAGGCAATTTTCAGGAAGTTCAACAATTAGAAGGAGGTAGCCGGATCGGATTTCAACCTAACTTTGGTGTTGGCTTTAAGTATAAAGGGATACAAATCGATTATGCCTTTACCGATATCGGCGATCAGAGCGAAGCCCTTTATTCCAATATCTTTTCACTCAAGGTAGATTTTAGTTTTTTTAGGAGGTGATCTTTTAAAATTGGAATTTTTCTATAATTTTGGATAAATCAATTTTTTATGCGGTTTCATCTACTCAAGTTCATCTTTTTTTCATTTGTTTTATCCTTTAATTATCATTCATCTCAAGCCCAAGATATTAATATGCAAAACGGAACAGTGACTACTTGTTCCGGGACTTTTTATGATAGCGGCGGTCCAGATGGAGATTACAATAGTAATGAGAACTTTGTTTATACCATTTGTCCGGATGATCCAAATCTTATAAGTGTTATAGAATTTATTGATTTTGAAACACCTGGAGGAACCGACATTTTAAATATTTATGATGGAGATGATACATCAGCACCCCAGATAGGTCAACTCACAGGTAATGAAGTTGATTTGACCAATGGCGATTCACCCATAGAATTCACAGGATCTGAACCTGATCAAAACCTAAGTGGTTGTTTAACATTTGAATTTATTTCAGATAGTTTTCTTGAAATAGATGGCTGGGAAGCTAATATTTCATGTCAACAGGCAAACTCAACCCTTCAGTGTCCAGTTGTGAATGTTTCTAATAATTGTTCTGATCCTAACACTACTGATCTAACAGCTGACTTTCCTAAAACTGGAATGACTGATACTTATGAAGTAACCTCTATTCCATACGTAAATCCTTATCCGTTTACCAGTTTAAACAATCAAATTTTTGCAAATCAAGATGATACTTGGTCTGATGTGATCAATCTACCTTTTGACTTTTGTTTTTTCGGCGATGTAAAAAATGAAATTGTAGCATCATCAAACGGATTGCTTAGTTTTGATTCATCTAAAGCCGGAGGTTATAATTATTGGAATTTTTCTCCGGGTGATACATTGCCTACAAGTTCTGTTCAGGCATTAGAAGGAAATATCATGTTGGCTCATGATATTAACCCTTCTTTTAGTTCCAGCAATCCTGAAATTGGATGGGAGATAATAGGTCAAGCACCTTGTAGAACCTTTGTATTGAGCTTCTCATCGGTTGCTTTTTATGTTTGTGATGATAAAATTTCTACTTTTCAGATTGTACTTCATGAAACCACTAATATCATTGATTTTTATATTGATAGTAAGCCTAATGGTTGTGCATGGAATGATGATCTAGCAGTTTTAGGGATTCAGAATGATGCTGGAACTGTTGCTTTTACACCACCGGGAAGAAATACAGGATCATGGAGCGCTACTCAGGAAGCTTGGCGATTTGTACCAGACGGAACACCAAATTATACTTTTTCCTGGTATGATTCAAATGGTGCTTTCCTTTCTTCCAATGAAACAATAAATGTTCCGGTTCAGGATGATTCATATACGGCTGAAGTGGTTTATGATAATTGCAATGGAGATCAAATAACTTTCTCTAAAGATGTAACTACTGATAGTGATGATTGTACTTTAGGTATCAACGAATCTAATAAGCTCGCTTTTGAAATATATCCCAATCCTTTTCAAGAAAATATCAATTTATCATGGGATAATACAGACTTATATGATCAATTGAACATTTCAGTATATTCAATAGATGGAAAGAAAGTTTTTGACAATACTTTCGAACAAAAACCTAAAACTTTGAATTTACCCCAATTATCTACGGGAATGTATCTTATTAAGATGAGTTCAGCTAATCAGACTTCTGTGAAACGTATTATCAAAAAGTAATACCAGACCCTAATTTATATAATTAGCATACTTTTAAGTTGTAACAATTGATTAAAAATCTGGTATTTTATACATTTGTATAAAAATAGTATATTATGTATCCAGCTGACCTAGTACAGCCTATGCGTGAAGAACTTACCACGCAGGGTTTTCAAGAATTACAAAGTCCTGAAGAAGTAGATAAATTTATCCAGGAAAAAGGAACGAAACTTGTCGTTGTAAACTCAGTTTGCGGTTGTGCCGCGGCTAATGCGCGTCCGGGCGCAAAAGAATCCTTAGAAAATGATAAAACACCTGAAAAATTAGCAACGGTCTTTGCCGGTGTAGATGGTGAAGCTACAGAGAAAGCGAGAAGTTATATGGCACCATTCCCGCCAAGTTCACCTTCTATTGCCTTATTTAAAGATGGCGAACTCGTTCATATGTTAGAGCGTCATCACATTGAAGGTCGTCCGGCAGAAATGATCGCTGAAAACCTTAAAAGTGCTTATGATGAGCATTGTTAATTGATTTACTAATTTAAATCAAAGAATTCAACACCCTAGATCAACTC
>CAJXLO010000050.1 GCA_913056525.1 uncultured Psychroflexus sp. | reverse complement strand
GTACATAGAAGGATTACCCGTTGCCGTTTGGTCCACACCGTTCGTTCCATCATTGTTCCCGGTGATATGCGTTCCGAACCCTGACGGTGAATTTCCGCTTTCCTGCCAGTTATCATAAATAGGATCAGTTGAATTAACAGCAGAAGTTAGAAATCTAAAAGCTCTGGTATCTTCTGTTGCCACTGGAATGAAACGCTCAACGGTAACATCGCCGTTTATGCTTGCTCCAGTCGCATCAGCAAGCTGACCGGAACCGGTAGCATCACTTTTGAAAATTACAGAACCATTGTTATAGATTGAGTTATTTACGGTAAGAACATCATTTGCGCTAATTTCAAAAATAGCATCGCTAAGCACCGTAATTGAATTTGCATTAATATCGCCTGCAGTTGCGTAAGTTCCGTCTTCAACAAGCACATCATCAGCGCCGGTAGTAGTTGATGGCGCATTTGGAGACCAAACACCATTTGTATAAACCAAATCACCATCATAGTCGCCTTCAAGCACGATATTATCAAAAGCAGAATAACCTGATGCACCATTATTTCTAACTGCTATTATTAAACTGATTGTTGAAGAATTTGCCGGGACTGAGAAACTAACGGAGCCTGAACCATCTACCGGATCAACACCTCCATCAACCAATAAGGTCTCACTCTGGCTTACACCATCAACAATGATTTCATATTTAGCATCATCGCTATTGGCATTATAACCGATTACTTCCCAATCAAAACTTAAGTTTACATTAGAAAAATTATTGATATTGATCTCACTAAAAGTGACGTTTGCAAATCCTGTAGTTCCGTTATCACCTTCATCATCTAAGTCGTTTTCAAATAACACGTTGCCTAAGAAGTTGTTATTTGTTAATGGTGACTGATTTTGAAAAATTCCATATCGGCCATCAGTACCGTTATCAAAGAAAGCAACATCATTACTGTAATTCCATGCCGGTGAAGTGCCGTCAAAATCTTGCTGAGCAATTATGGTTGGAGCTGTAATCACATCAAAGCTATTACTTGTAGCATTAGTTAATGAACCGCTATTTGCAGTTAAAGTCACTCCGGTTGCGGTAGCGTCAAAAATTAAATTTGAAAAAGTTGCAATACCGGCACTTGCTGATTCTGATAAGGTTGCCGAGCCTGCAAAAGTAGCTCCGGTAGCACTTATGGTTACCGTAGCTGTGTAATCTAAATCTAAATTTGCATTAGCATCAACGGCTTCAATAATTGGTGATGGATTTATAGCATCGTTTACGCCAACATTAGTTGGTTGTTGATCAAACTGTAAATTAGATGCCGTCACTTCGATACGGTTGTCATCGCCTGTAGTTGCTGTGGTTGCGCCACCTGCATCAATAGCTGCAAACAATGATCCGTTTACATCTGCTGTGGCATTTGAAATGGTGAATTCTAATTGTTCGTTATCAGTTACATCCGTATTAAATTGAACTTGAACCGTAAAAGTTTTTGTAGCATCATCAGCAGCAACAAGATTTAAATTTGTGAAATTTACGGTTGCATTAACTGTAGTTACTTCTTCAACCATCGTTGCGCCGTCAAAGACTGCGATGCTTTGCAAGTTCTCATGATTGCTGATTGATAACTCCAATTCTGTTAAGGTCGTGCTTTGATTATCAGTATCATTTGATGCGCCACCGTCACGTATTTCAAATTCACCAACTGATAAATAACTGCCGGTAAAGTTGGAATAATCAATGTTATCAGTTGGATCAAATGCTGTTGCTACGATATCTGAATCACTATCATTACTGGTAACCGGAGTTCCAGAAATATCAACTTGTTGCACTCTCCAGTCTTCTGATCCGTTTCCTTGCGTTTCATCATAAATAAATGCAATAAATGCGGTTCCTGAAACGCTTGAAGCATCAACAGTTGTGGTTGATGGAGTCGAAGTTCCAAAGCCAGTAGATGTGTTATTCGGGTCAAAGGTAAGGTCGGTCCAGGTTCCTGTTGATGGATCGCCTAAGCCATCATAATCTGTGGAATAAACCAATCGAAATTCGCCAGCTTGATTAGTAGCATCGCCAAATTGCTCAGCTGTAGTTACATCAATCGATACGGATGAATAATCGTCAAAATTAATTCTGAAATCAGAAATCAACCAATCAATATCGTCTAAAGTAGCGCCACCGCCGTCAAAACCGTTCATAGCAAATTCGCCGCTCCCACAAGACCAGGAATTTCCGCCAGCTTCATCAAAAGTAATCCACTCAGCGGTTGAACAGTTTGAAAAATCCTCATTATAAGGTAAAGTGATCGCTGGAGATAGATCATTATCTTCAATGGTTAAATCAAATGTGTTCGTTGCTCCTATCTGCGCATTATTGCCACCGGATATATTTTGTAATTCAAATGTTAATGTTTCATCCGGTTCATCCATCATATCATCAGTGAGCGAAATACTTACCGTTTCGTTTGTGCTTGATCCAGCCGGAAAAGTAAGTGATTGTGTTGTGTAGTTACCGATATCAGCAGCATCACCGGAAGTTAATACCACATCTACGCTTGTAGCATTCGTTGCATCTTCGTTTAGTATTGATACATCTACATCTACCGTTCCATCGCCTTCATTCACCGTTGCTGAAGAATTGGCGAAGTTGATTTGGGTGTCTGTTGTGGCCGGTAATCCGGTAAGACGAAAATTATCAAACCCAGCTTCACCACTTCCGCCGTTATTCTCTATGATAATTTCTAAACGAATATCATTAACGGTATCGGGAACATTAACGCTTACTGAACCTTCTGAATCATCTCCAGAAGTAGAACCTGTTTGAAGTACAACACGTCCTTGACCAACACCATCGTAAAAAAGTTCGTAATGAGCTTCGTCTGCATTCGCATTGTAGCCTTCTACATCATAATCAAAACTAAGATTTACTCCAGTGTAAGCTGAAATATCTGTAGAGGTAGTCAAGCTAGGAAAAGAAATTATTGCCTCTCCAGTTGTTCCACATGGAGAATCTAAGTCTTGTTCTGATAAGATATTTGTAGATAATTGAGCGAAATCTAAACCAGTTGCGCTGACATCTCTTATTCCTAAAAAGTCAGTGCTACCATCACAGTCAAAAAATGGAATGTCAGATTCATAATTCCATGTTGAAGCAGCATCAAAGTCTTGTTCTACTATAGTAGTCTGCCCAAAACTTTGCGAAAAAGTTAAAAACGAAATCAGTAGTAAACCGATTTCCAAGTAATTTTTAATTTGAAACATAAGTTGAGTTATTTTTTTCAAAAATAAGCAAATTAGTCAATAGTGAAATTATGTTTATGTTAGGTGTTATTATATCTTTTTGTTTATATTTAATGAAAAATTAAAATAAGGATAGAGGTCACAAAAAAAAGCCACATCAAGGTGGCCTTCTTTTTAATAGTGTTTTAGTTAATTATTTGAGCTATTTCATCTTTTTAACTCCATAAACCGCACCGGCGATCAATCCTAAAGCAACAATAGAAGAAATAGGTGCCGGCTGAGAATCGTTTTGTGAATCATCAAATCCGGGTAATTGGGCGAAACTCACTGATGTAATCAGCAAAAAGCTCATTACTAAGATGATGTGCTGTATCTTGTTCTTTGTGTTTTTCATAGTATTTTTTTTGTGTTCTTTATTTCTTTTTCTTTAATCGCTATGCGAAGTTTAGAACTTCGCATAGCTTAATTCGTGTGACCTTTTACTTTATGATCAATCTTTCTTTTGCTGTTTCTCCGTTCTGATCGATCTCGATGAAATAAACACCGCTAGGTGGGTTACCCAGATCGACCTTCATCTTACCATTAGCTTCAAAACTGCTTTGTGTTTCAAATACGCGTTGACCGATCATATTATACAAGAAGATCGTAGCTTCACCGTTCATATTATTGCTTTGTATGCTAACCTGACCATCCGTAACCGGATTAGGATAAACTTTAAAGCTATTAGCTAATTCATTATCATCTATATTAAAGGTCTCGATTTCAAAATCAATGCTGAATCGGTCAGTAGCTATACTTGCCGGTGTATTTTGATCGACCGTAAAGCTAATTTGGTTTTCACCTTCTGAAAGTAGTGTTTGATTTCCGGTATGGTCATCTACTAAGTAAGCTTCCACGTCATCCGGTAAATTGTTATTATTGATAACAAAAGTATAGTCATTTTCGGTGTAACCATCGGTATATAGTGCGAGAGATTCATTATTAGATGGCAAAGCTCTATTTTCTAAACTAATAGGTTGGCCATTTTCAAATCTAGCTAAATTCTCATCTGGATTACCTAATTTGTTAGCATCCATCTGGTCTATTGCATTATTACCATTAGGGCTAAAATTAATACCTAAAGCATCTGTTTCGCGATCATCATTGTTTAAATCATCATCTTTATATAGCAAAACATTAATACTCGCCTGACTATCATTACTAAATACACTCGTCGGGGTTGCTGATACATCTTTTGATGATTCTGTAAATGTCAGATCAGCTGCTCCGTTGTTAAGTGTCTGAACATAAAAAGATTGTCCCGGTTGTATGAATTGGTTTGCAGCAGAAGTTCCCGGATTAGCGCCTGATGGCAGACTTACGGTAACATAAGCTCCTCTTTGACTCATATTTGGATCCCAAATCCAATAAAAATTATTGTTTACATTAGTGGTGTTCAGATCATTGATATTGACAATAGATTGATATGGATTTCCCACTAAACTATAATAATCTTGAACCTGACTTAGGTTAAAAGTTTGATCGCCTACAACTAAAGACCCTGTTGCTCTTAGCGTAACATCAGTATTAGGGGCGTTTGGTGGATTAGAAGCTAAATTGTAGTTTCTGTCGCCGCGAATGAACATCCGGTACGCTTCTCCAGCGATTAAATTATTCCCCTGGGTATCGGTAACGGGATTCCAGGCGTTATTCTGATTTCCAGTAAATGAATTATCAAAAGTGTACATAGATGGATTACCAGTGATTGTTTGATCAACTCCATTGGTACCATTATTATTACCCGTAATATGCGTTCCAAATCCAGCCGGTGAATTACCACTTTCCTGCCAGTTATCATAAATGGATCCATCAGAATCAACCGCTGAAGTTAAGAACCTGAAAGCTCTGGTATCTTCTGTTGCAACGGGAATAAATCGTTCTACGGTGATACCGCCACTGCCTGAAATTTGTCTATTAGTAAATTCACCGAATTGACCCAGGTCAGTTGAATTGTTTTTGAACGTTATGGTTCCATTATTGAGCAAATTACAATTGACCCTTAAAGCAGATCGAACATCTAAACTGGCTGTAGATTCAACTGTCAAACCATCTAAGACTACTGAAGTGTTCATTTCAACGCTAGAACCTGAAGGGATAACAACATTATCACCTGTTACAGGCGCTACGCCACCAGCCCAATTACCAGCATTACTAAAATCATTATCAACAGCTCCAGTCCACTGTCTAGGAGCCTGACCCGCGACGCCCTGAAATCTACTGACTACTGTACCCGCATTAAATTGACTAATTTGGCCACTTGTATTACTTGGAGATCTCCAAAAAACGTCGTTTCCTGTTTTGGTTCCGGTTGTTGGTGTTGCTGGTGTTCCTGTACTATAAGATGCTATGTTCATAGCGTCTAGAAAGCTGTCATTAGGTGTTCCATTATAATCAAATGATACCATGAACAAGACCTCGTCTGCATTGACCGTAACACCACACATATCAAAAGTGATGAGGAAATCTGAACTAGCAGAATCCGTATATCCTGCGTTAGGTGAATCAACGCTAGTAAAGTTTTCTCTTGGAGGAACGGTTTGCTCCTGGGTGATCTCAGCTAATAGGTTCCCCGGCGCCGGATTAGCACCACTTCTATCTACTTCATAGATTTCCAGAGTGAATGGATGCTGAAAAGCAGAAGTATTAGTATCCCAATTTGACATAACCACGCTGGCCTGGGTCAATGTAAACCAGGATGCGTTTGTTGGGTTATCAAATGTTGCTATTCCCCCAAAACCAGTAGCATCGTTCGCGGCATAAGCCCAACTAGCTATATCGTCATCATTAACATTTGCTCCAGGAGTATCATATTTGACAGCTGAATTGAACGGGTTGAAATATTTATATAAGTCATTGTAGATCATATTATCTGATCTATTCGGTGAAGGGTAAGTATAAGTGTTCAAGGCCGTAAAATCGCTAGACCCGATATTCGTAGAACCGTCAAATAAATTATTGCTGTTTAAGAAGTTTGCTCCATATCCTTCATTTGAGGTAAAACCATTAGAAGAGTTTAAATAGGTGACTATAAATTGAAAATCATCTGTACCTGTCAACCCTATATCGCTCCAATCGAAAGAAAAGGTAAAACTGGCTTGTGTACTTGATGAAGGATTTCCAACAGCGTCGATAAATCCTAATCCACCATTACCAACCGTACCTGTAGAAGGAATAGACCAAATCCCTCCAAAGCCCGTGTCAATTGCAATAGCATGAGTGGCTTCAAATCCAGTAGGAAATGTGATATCAGATGCGTTAGTGCCCGCGGATGAAATCGCTCTTCTTAAGCCATCTCCTTGATCATTTACATCTGAGTCGATTATATTTCTTCCCGAGCTTCCATTTGAAATATAAATGACCATGGCGTCATTAAAAGCACCTGGACCTTTAGTAAAAGTGCCTGTTATGGTTGTACCGTTGTCATTAAATTCTAATGTGCTGTTTCCCACAACATCTCCAAAAGAAGTGTTGCCGTTGCCATCGTAAGTAACCTGTCCTAAGCTTATAGAAAAGATAAAAAGAAAAATCAATAAGTTAAAAAATTTCATAGCGATTGGTTTATTATTAAAAATCGGTTAAAATTACATTAATTATATTGTTCTATCGTTAAAATAAGTTTAATTTTTATAGATTATCAAATTGACAAAAATGTGGGCCATATTGTTTTAAGTTTGTAGCACCAATTTATGCTTCACAATATTGATATTCCTGATAAGAAGTTGTAGCTAATCGAGAAGTTTCATTAGAAAAAAAACCTGGATTTTGCCCTTGACATGAAGCTGAACCGAAACTAGTTTCTAGCATAACTAACCTTCAACCCATTCCAAAAATATCAGTTCTAATGTTTTTGCTTGTGGCAGTCCTTTTCTTCTATTCACGCGTGCAAATACATACAAACCGACCCAAACAACCGCAATACCGATCATCGAATACATATAGTATTCAATAGGATCATCTAGCACATACTTTGAATAGGCAATAATACCCAGGGCCAGGAATAATGTGGCCAACAGGAAATGAAAGAACATGAACAACGTCCAGTAGGAAGAATTTGGGCTGTATAAACCCTTTATCTTTGTTGATCCTTTAAAATCCTCAATGATCTCTAAATGAAGATGTGGTGTAAATAACTTTTCATCGGCTTTTTTAAAATGGATCCAAATATGATCGTCACTTTGATTGAAACGATAAGTGGAACCATATTTGCTCTTGATTTCTTCCAGACGTTCCTTTAAGGAAACCTTGCTTAAAGCGGTGGAATGCTCAAATCTTGGCCTTAAACTTATAGGTTTATCGATATCCATATCTTATCCATTGTGAACGATCGTTAAAGATATGGATATTTGGCCTTATACCAATAAGCAAAAAACTATTCCGCGGCCTCCAGATAACTTTCAATAGGCGCACAAGTGCACATCAGATTGCGGTCGCCATAGGCATCGTTCACGCGTCTGGTGCTTGGCCAGAACTTGTTCTCCCTGACATGTTCTATCGGATAAGCTGCCTGGGAACGGCTGTATGGAAAATCCCATTGATCAGCGGTAACCATGTGTAAAGTATGCGGTGCGTTCTTCATGATCGGATTAGCTTCCTCAGTCTCATCGATCTCTTTACGGATATTGATCATCGCATCGCAAAAACGGTCGAGTTCCGCTTTATCCTCGCTTTCCGTAGGTTCGATCATCATCGTGCCCGGTACCGGAAAAGATACCGTAGGCGCATGGAAACCATAATCGATCAATCGCTTGGCAATATCTACCACTTCGATCCCTTTTTGCTTGAACGGACGGCAATCGATGATCATCTCATGCGCTGCTCTGCCTCGCTCGCCGGTGTATAATACCGGATAATGATCAGCAAGACGTTCCTTGATATAATTCGTATTAAGGATCGCGATCTCTGTCGAATGCTTCAATCCTTCAGATCCTAGCATACGGATATAGGCATATGAGATGATACAAGCTAAGGAAGAACCAAATGGTGCTGCTGATATGGCCGGAATAGGTTTTTCTCCTCCTGTTGATATTATTGGATTAGTAGGTAAATAAGGTGCTAATTGACTAGCCACACAAATAGGACCAACGCCTGGACCGCCGCCACCATGTGGGATGGCAAAGGTCTTATGCAAGTTCAAATGACAGACGTCAGCACCGATCTTTCCAGGACTGGTCAATCCAACCTGGGCGTTCATATTCGCTCCATCCATATAGACCTGACCTCCGTTCTCATGGATGAGCGAAGTGATCTTTCTAATATCGGATTCGAACACTCCATGCGTAGATGGATACGTGACCATCAGCGCGGCTAGTTCGTTGCTATGTTTTTCTACTTTTTCTTGCAGATCGTTCAGGTCGATATTACCTTTTTCCGTAGCTTTTATGACCACTACTTTCATACCGGCCATGACCGCACTTGCCGGGTTCGTTCCGTGTGCAGAAGATGGCACCAGACAGATGTTTCTTTGTTCATCGCCATTGGCCTTATGATATTGCCGGATGGTCATCAGTCCGCTATATTCACCTTGCGCACCAGAATTAGGTTGTAGAGAGGTGGCCGCGAATCCTGTGATCTCCGTCAAGTGATCTTCTAATCGTTTAAGCATGATATGATAGCCTTCTGCCTGGTCCACAGGCGCAAAAGGATGAATGTTGTTCCAGCGATCATCGCTCAGCGGTAACATTTCCGCGGCCGCGTTGAGCTTCATGGTACAGGAACCTAGCGATATCATGGAATGGTTCAGCGACAGGTCTTTGCGTTCCAACTTTTTGATGTAGCGCATCAGTGCGGTCTCGGAATGATACGAGTTAAAGACCTTTTCTGTTAGATAATCATCCGTTCTTAAAAGAGAAGTCTCTTCCAGTACTCCCGATATCGGTTGAATGGTAATGTCATCTTTCTTGTCTTTTGCAATGGAAAATATCCTGGTGATCTTTTGAAGATCGGACTGGCTCGTGGTTTCGTTCACTGAGATCGATACGGTCTCTTTGTCCGGATAATGGAAATTGACCTTATTTTCCTCTGCTATCGCTCTTATCTGATCGGCATCGGCCTTGAGCTGTATCGTATCAAAGTAATGTTCGTTCGTTTGATAATAGCCTAAGCGTTCTAATAGGTCGGCCAGCGTACTCGCTTTTCTGTTGATGTCCGTTGCGATGGCCTTAAGCCCTTTTGGCCCATGATAAACGGCGTACATACCGGCCATCACTGCTAAAAGCACCTGAGCCGTGCAAATGTTGGAAGTGGCCTTATCTCTTTTAATATGTTGTTCTCTAGTTTGAAGCGCCATACGCAAGGCAGGATGACCGTCTTCATCCTTGGAAACCCCTATGATCCTGCCAGGAATGTTCCGCTTATAAGCTTCTCTGGTAGCAAAATAGGCCGCATGTGGCCCGCCATAACCTAAAGGGATACCTAATCGCTGTGTGGAACCCACGACCGCATCAACACCCCAATCGCCAGGTGCTTCTAAAAGTGTAAGGCTCAATATATCTGCAGCTACGGCAACTTTGACATCATTCTCCTTAGCGGATCTGGTAATTTCCCGGTAGTTATGTATGCTACCGTTCTTAGCTGGATATTGTAACAAGATACCAAAATAGTTCTCAGAGGGTTCAAAGTTCAACTCGTTACCGATGACCAGCTCGATCCCTAATGGCTGGGAGCGCGTTTTTAATAAGGAGATGGTCTGCGGAAGTACTTTATCAGATACAAAGAACTTGCAAACTCCAGATTTCTTTTGTTGTCGACTTCTTACGGAGAACAATAAGCTCATAGCCTCAGCGGCGGCCGTAGCTTCATCCAACAGGGATGCATTGGCCAGTTCCATATTGGTAAGGTCGCTGATAACCGTCTGGAAGTTGATCAGTGCCTCTAATCTTCCCTGTGCGATCTCAGCCTGATAAGGTGTATAAGCAGTATACCAACCCGGGTTTTCCAGAATATTTCGCTGGATTACCGCCGGAACGGCCGCTTCGTGATAACCTAAACCTATATAGGATTTGAAGGGCTTGTTTTTATCAGCCAGCTCTCCTATGTGTTGGCTAAATTCGTATTCCGTCATTGCATCCGGCAGGTCAAGCGGTTTATCTAACTTGATATCATTTGGAATGGTCTCATGGATCAATTGGTCGATGGAATCAACGTTCAATAGCTCACACATCTTTCTCTCAGCATCCTCATTAGGCCCGATGTGTCTTTTCGAAAACGATTTAGTATCCATTGAATTTGTTTTTATGCAAAAATACAGCAAATGTTAGAAACACTTGTTAAAGAAAATAGTATAAAACTGTTTTCGATTGATGATATAAAAACAAGCTCCTACTTGACAAATAAGTAGCCAATACCTAAAAAGAAAAACGTTCCGGTCTTAACTGTAAATTATTTAAACTTAGTTTTGCAGCAGATAGTCATTGTCAGACGGATGAGAAAGTTACTGGGAATTTATCTACAAAGCAGCCTGCACGTTAGTTTCTCTATTTGTGCCCTTACAGCTTTGTTTTATTTGCAAAATGATATTCCGGTCGATACAGCTTTGCTCCTGTTCATTTTCTGTGCTTCTGTGGTGGGTTATAACTTTATCAAATTTGCGCCTTTGATCATTAGGGAGAAATGGAAAAGCTTCAAACGATTCCCGTACATTATGGTCATCACATCGATGGCCTTTACAGGTGCATTTCTGGGGCTTTTCTATTTGTCTGTTGCCGTTTTAGGGCTGACCGTTTTCTTAGGCTTTTTGGTCTACTGGTATACCTTCCCGATTTCCAACAACGCTAAGAACCTGAGGCATCATCCTTTGCTCAAGCTTTTCACTATCGCCTGGGTATGGGCGAGCATCAGCATATTATTCCCTGTACTGGAACAGCAAGCGATGAACCTGGATGATGCCATATTTCCTTTTGAGCTGGCAGAACGGATGGTTTGGGTACTCGTTTTGATGATTCCTTTCGAGATAAGAGACGCCGATGATGATGCAAGATCAGGAAACTCTATCATCAGTTATATAAGCATAAAAGACACAAAGATCATTAGTGGTAGCTTCATCTTCTTGTTCATTATACTAAGGTATGTGGTAAACGGTCAACTAAAGTGCCTTCCTGTTTTTATTTATTCCTCGCTTTTTATCCTACTTGTCTTCACGAAAAAAAAGCAACATCGCTATTATAGTGCTTTTTTCGTGGAAAGCTTCCCTGTATTTTGGTTATTATGGGCTTGGATATATTGAAGTTAGCTTTAACAAATCTTCATCAAAGCTCGTCTAATCGCCATACATAGTTGGCTGAGCAGATCATCCATTATCCTGTTCGATAAACGATCATTCATGATTAGGCGTAAGCCATGCCTGAGAAGTCATAAGACCTGAGATGCTGGAAGTCCTTTTGATCAAAGGTATACAGTAGCGCTCAAAACGGACTATCATCGCTTTGTTCAATTGAATTTAATTGTAGGTTTTGAAAACCAAAAAAGTCAAATCCTACTACTTAAGGCGAACGTCGCTTTAGCTTTCTGGAGTTTGCTAAGACGTTCGTCAATGAGAACAGAAGTACGAAGTCGTACGGGTACATTCAAGGACAAATTAATCGTAAGCTACAATCCGTTAAGCACATAACGATATTATGGCCTTGCTTATCTTCAAATGGGAAAGAACTATTAAAGCGTTCTGGTTTACACAACGAACCAACTACTTTCTCATCTTCTTAACTCCATAAGCGGCTCCGGCGAGCAGGCCCAGGGCTACAATGGAGGATATCGGTGCGGGCTGAGAATCGTTCTGACTATCATCAAAGCCAGGTAATTGAGCGAAACTTGTGCTTGAGACCAGTAATAGACCGATCAGTAAAATTGCCTTTCGCATTTGCTTTTTTGTTTTATTCATAACTGGTTAATTTTTACTTTAATGTTCTATAATCCATTCCTATGGAACAGGTGTTTGATTTTTATTTATTTTTCCTCTCTAACATTTCGTTTCTAATAGCCAATGTCCTAATCTTGAATGACCATTATTTGATGATCAATCGTTCTTTAAATGTCTGACCGTCCTTTTCGAGCTTAATAAAATAAACCCCGCTTTGCTGTTGACCGATGTCAAGGGTCATCTGGGCATTATTTTTCAATTCGCCTACAGAGCTCATCACGCGTTGACCAATCATATTGAAAAGTTCGACATTCACTTCTCCGTTCATATTCTTGAGTTGAATTGTTATTTCTTCATTATCGACCGGATTAGGATAGACCTTTAGCTTATTTGCGACTTCATTATCATCTACACTAAAGGTCTCTACATCGAATTCTATGCTAAATCTATCCGATGCGATACTAGAAGGCGAACTTTGATCAATAGAAAAGCTTATCTGGTTCACGCCCGGATCCAGTAAGGTCTGGTTACCGGTATGCTCATCGACAAGATAAGCAGTTACGTCTGATGGGATGTTAGTTATGTCAGCGACAAATACATAATCATCGGTTGTATATCCGCTTGTGAACAGGTCAAGCTTTTCATTATCAACCGGCATACTTCTTTTTTCGATACTTAGAAGCTCACCTCCGATAGATCGTGCCAAATTCTCATCCGGGTTTGTCAGCTTATCCGCATCCTGGATTGTAGCTGCATTATTGAATTGGTCATTAAAGTTGATCTGTATCACATCTGATTCAAGATCATCATTGTTCCACTCACTAGCCTTATAGAGCTTAAGATTGATCGATGCTTGAGTATTATCGCTGAAAACAGCCGTTGAAGTTGCATTAACATCTTTTGAAGCTTCTGTGAAAGTGATATCTGCTGCCCCATTGTTAGCTGTTTGTACAAAAAAGGATTGTCCAGGCATGACAAATTGATTGGCTGAAGACGATGAAGGACTTCCCGCAGGAGTTTGGCTATTGCCGGTAGAAAGATCAACTGCTACATAAGCACCGCGTGTGCTCATATTAGGGTCCCAGATCCAGTAGAAATTTGTGTTCAAGTTTGTTGAATTAGATGCGTTCAGCACCTGTGTCATATCTACATTAGCCTGATAAGGATTTCCTACTAAGCTGTAATAATCCTGGACCTGACTTAAATTATTGAATGTTTGATTTCCTGTTACCAGAGTACCGGTTGCTCTTAACGTTACATCTGTATTAGGAGCGTCTGGTGGATTAGAAGCCAGATCGTAATTTCTATCACCACGGATGAAAATCCGGTAGGCTTCTCCGGCTATCAGATCATTTC
>CAJXLO010000049.1 GCA_913056525.1 uncultured Psychroflexus sp. | reverse complement strand
ACGGCTGGACGTATCAATCTGTCAATATAAGCTTCACCTTTGTCCTGGTGTAAATTTCCAAGATTTTCAGTTTCAGGCACGAACCAAACGGATGCATCTAACCGGATGTCCAATCCATTAGAAGATAAAACTTTTAACTTCTCGTTGAGTGTTTGCTGCCTTACTTCATAAACAAAAACATCATTCCAGGGCATGATAATATGGAATCCTTCTTTAAGTGCTGGCTCATCTGTGACAACACCGCCACCAAACCTTTCAAAGAGAACACCACGTTCACCTGAGCTGATGTTAACCGCTGTTTTAGAGATGACTATGATCAATATGATCACTAGTATGATAACAGGTATAGCTATTTTAGGAAGTCTATTCATTGTTTTTTATTTTAAATTAAACCGTTGTACTTTCTTATAAACCATTCTAATCCCAAAAATACAATTAATAAAACTAACAGATAATACCAATTGATCAAAGATTTTTTATTTTGGGTAGATTTTTGGACTGGTTGAAACATTTCATCTTTAAGTAGTTCTTGTTGAAGTTCATTGAATGAATTCAGCGTATAGATCCTATCATTTTCAGATGCAGATAATAATTGATCTACATTAGCTCCATATTGTTTATTTTCAATCGTAAATG
The DNA here is from genome assembly GCA_913056525.1 of uncultured Psychroflexus sp. GTDB lineage: Bacteria > Bacteroidota > Bacteroidia > Flavobacteriales > Flavobacteriaceae > Psychroflexus. Next base: position 14,432 of record CAJXLO010000049.1, on the reverse strand, counting down.
CTTCAATATTAAAACTACCGGTTTCCTGAAAGCTTTGACCTTCCACAAAGACCTCATAAGAAAAAGTACCGCTTGATAAATTATTGATATCAAAGGTAAATCGATCGTTGATCAAAGGCATATCAAATAACTTGTCTTGACCATCAGCATTTTTTACACGTATCTTGAGCTTAGCTCTTGGATCGAATTCATAATTGGCATCATAGTACCTGGCAATGACCTTTCCATTAGAACCAGACCTGTAGGAGCGCTTTGCATCTACCTCAAGTCTTTCTTTCTCATCTACGTTGAGATATTGGACCCATTTATCCAGGAACCTGTCAAAAGGCCTAAAGCTTTCCCTTTGTCTGAAAATTTCTCCGCGCCATTTCCAGATCCCTTCACCTAAAAGGAATATGAACTTCCTGTTTCCTTGCTCTTTTTCAAATAATAATGGAGCTTCTGTTTTTATTCCATTTACGGATTTATATAACAATATATTATGTTCACCTGATATTTCGACATCACCGAATTGATCGCTCAAAGGTGGAAAATTAGAGAATCCCAGATTATCGAATTGGAATTTCTGGAAACCCTTATTATAAAAGCCCTGGAAATCCTCTGTTTTTTTATCATTTTGTTTGTTGAAAAAACCAAGTTCCTTGCTCAATGACCTATAATCCGTTTTTTCACCTCCAATGATGAGTAAACTAGCGTTCTTATTTTCAAGTTGGCTCAGATAGGAGGTAAGTCTGCGGTCAGGTTGATACAGTATGATAGACTCATAATCATCCAAATTACCTTTAAATTCATCACCGGTCTTAATGATAACTTGCCGCCGCTCATTGGTCTCGATCGATCTTTTTAAAGCACCCAGGTCAGGATGGATGATCGAGCTAAGTAGCAGCACTTTCAGTTGGTCATCGATTACTTCAACCTGGAAGGAGGTTTCATTGTTACTAGTATTTTTTTCGTTATCAATAGGTTTTAGTTTAACTTGATACTTTCTTAAGCCCGCTTTCTTAGTTTTTATCTTGGCATTGATGATAGCTGATCGCTTATCCTGATCAAAAGATAGTTTTTTAGAGAACAATAGCTTTTTATTGTTCCTGATATTTATTTGACTTTTCACTGGAACATCTCCTTCATAATTGACCAATATTTCGACCGGGAACTCATTACCTAAATAAGAATAGTCATTATGATTGATGCGATCGATACTTAAGTCTTTGTAAGAAGCCGTATCACCGATTGCTACAGGATAGATCTTCATTTTCCTGTTCCTGGCATAATGTGCAAAATCAGGACCGTAATTCTGATGACCGTCGCTAAGAAGGACGATCGCAAGCTCATTTGAAGGATAAAGCTCAGAAAGTGTACTTAATCCTTTTTGTATATTGGTTTTATTGTCATTAAGGTTCAGAGTGTCCAATTTTTTGAAGGCTTCACCAAACTGATAGATATTTGTAAAAAACCTATCCGAAATATCTTTTTGTTGAGATAAAGTTCTTATTTTATTTTCAAGTTCTTTCGCACTTATCTTATCTTTCATCGAAGATGAATTATCAGCAAGGATAGCTAATCTGGGTTTTATGATGTTCGTACTGGTAGAAGTTACGGATAGGTCCAGAAGCAATAAGCCTATAACAATAAAGATCAAACTTCGTAATGCGATGAACAAATATGTACGATCTTCTTTTTTTTTGAGCTCCTCCCTGTATTGAAAAACGGCTAGTAATATAGACAATCCTGTGATGATCACAAGAAATAGGATATCAAGGTTTGTCATAATATAAAATTAGGTAAGCATTCCGCCATCTACCTGTAAGACCTGACCCGTAACATAAGAACTTAGGTTACTTGCCAGATAAAGGCAAGTGTTAGCGACATCATGCGGGGTTCCACCACGTTTTAAAGGAATCGCGTCCCGCCAGGTTTGAACGGTTTTTTCTTCTAGTTTTTCGGTCATCTCCGTTTCTATAAAGCCTGGAGCTACTACATTTGAGCGAACGTTTCGGGATCCTAATTCCAATGCTACGGATTTCGTAAAACCAATGATCCCTGACTTTGAGGCTGCATAGTTCGCCTGTCCGGGATTTCCCTTAAGACCTACCACAGAACTGATGTTAATGATACTTCCTGAGCGCTGTTTTAAAAATGGGCGCAAAGATGCTTTGGTGAGATTAAAGACCGAGTTTAAATTGGTTTGGATGACCTGGTTAAAATCATCTTCGGTCATTCGCATCAAAAGGTTGTCTTTTGTGATACCAGCGTTATTGACCAAAACGTCTATCGAGCCGAAATCTTCAATGAATTCTTTGATCAGTTTTTCTGCTTGTTCAAACTCAGAAGCATCAGACTTATAAGCTTTTGCTTTAGACCCGTTACGTTCTAGCGATGCTACAAGCTCGTCAGCTGGCTGTTGAGACGAATGATATGTAAATCCTACCTGTGCACCATTTTCCGCAAAGACTTCTACTATTCCTTTACCAATTCCACGGCTACCACCAGTGATCAATACGTTCTTATCTTTTAGTAAGCTCATAGCACCTGATATTTATGATTCAACGGCCATTACTTCCGCCACTTTTTTTCCTATCTCAGCCGGTGAGTCAACCACGTGGATGCCGCTGTCTTTCATGATCGATTTTTTTGCTTGAGCGGTATCGTCGCTTCCACCCACGATAGCTCCAGCGTGACCCATTGTTCTTCCAGCTGGTGCGGTTTCCCCAGCAATGAATCCTACGACCGGTTTTTTACTTCCACTTTCTTTATACCATTTAGCAGCTTCTGGTTCTAATTGTCCACCTATTTCTCCGATCATCACTACACAGTCCGTATCTTTATCTTCTACTAAAAGTTGAATAGCTTCCTTCGTACTTGTACCTATTAATGGGTCTCCACCGATGCCGATGGCCGTTGAAATTCCTAAACCTTGTTTTACTACCTGATCAGCGGCTTCATAGGTTAATGTTCCAGACTTGGATACTAAACCAACTTTTCCTTTCTTAAAGACAAATCCTGGCATGATTCCTACTTTCGCTTCTTCTGGAGTGATCACACCTGGACAATTCGGTCCTATTAAACGACAATCCTTGTTCTTGATAAAATTGAGAGCTTTGATCATATCCTTTATCGGAATCCCTTCCGTAATAGTAATGATCACCTTTATTCCGGCGTCAGCGGCTTCCATGATCGCATCAGCGGCAAAGGCCGGTGGAACAAAAATAATACTGGTATCAGCCTTAGCTTTCCTTACCGCATCTTCCACGGTATTAAAGACCGGTTTGTCCAGATGGGTAGTACCGCCTTTTCCAGGAGTTACACCACCAACAACAGGTGTTCCATATTTGATCATTTGTTCAGCGTGAAATGAACCTTCACTACCGGTAAAACCTTGTACGATTATTTTCGAATCTTTATTGACTAAAACGCTCATGGATTTAATTTTAATTTACGCAAAAGTAAGTTTTTAAGTTGAACTAAGAAAGCAGAGTTGTCCTCACAGATTGATAAAAGAAGAGAAATTATCTGATTCTTCATCTGCGGCCTGGCTCATGAAGAAACCTTTGTGCAATAGTCCGTCTTTTAGTTCCCAGATACACACGAAATCAGCTAAGGCAAAGGTGTCTTCCCGTTCTACACTGTCTACCAGATAAGAAAACCTGATACATACCTTTTCATCTTCCTGAAAACAATGAGAGATCTCGGGCGTCATATGCACGAACGACTTTCCCATTTCCTGGACCATGTTTTGAAAAGAGCGATAATCAAAGTTGATAAAACCGTTGCTGCTGTTCCAGTTGATCTCTACTTCCGGATGAATATACTTTTCAAAGGTTGATTTGTTCTTGTAATAGTCAGAATGAAAAAAGGACCTGACTATTTCTTTATTTTCCATGGGATATTTTTTTAATATTTTTCATGATATCAGGTAATTTTGCCAGAGAGGCTAATTCCCTGTATTTCGTTCTGATGTTTCCGGCTGGTGTGCCAAAATAGGTGGCATTACTTTCCACTGATTTACTAATGCCGGAGCAGGCGAGTAGCGTGGCCTTTTCTCCAATGGTCAATCCGCTGGCTATTCCTACCTGACCCCATATGGTCACTTCGTCCTTAACGTTTACACATCCGGCAATTCCGGCTTGTGCGGCGATAAGACAATGCTTACCTATTTTGGTATCGTGACCGATCTGTACTTGATTGTCGATCTTCGTCCCTTTACCGATAAACGTTTGACCGCTTACGCCACGATCGATGGTGGTATTGGGTCCGATCTCAACATTATCTTCTATTATTATAGAACCGGTCGACCTTAAAGCATCATATCCAGTTGACTTTTTCTTGTAATAGAATGCGCTACCTCCTAAAACAACGCCCGATTGAAGAATTACATTGTCACCGATACTTACTTTACCACGGATGACCACATTGGATTGGATTAAGCAATTCTTACCGATCTCGACTTCATTATCTATCAAGACGTTCGGTTCTATATGAGCGGATGGATGGATATTAGCCTTCTCACTTTTCAATTGATGGACAGGATTTAAATTATAAAAATGATCGGCTAATCGATTAAAATCATCGAATGGTCTTTCTGATATCAACAGCGCCTTGCCCCTGGGGCATTCTACTTCTTTGTTTATCAGGATTACACTAGCTTTTGAAGCTAATGCTTTCTCATAGTATTTAGGATGGTCAACGAACACGATATCTCCTGGATCGACAACGTGTATCTCGTTCATTCCTTTAACGGGATAATCAGGCTCGCCCACATAATCACATCCTAAAATAGCCGCTATATCAGCTAATTCTTGTGTTCTGTCAAATTTCATGATCCATCTTTGACGCGTTCTTTATAACTACCATCTTCAGCATCCACCTTCACCTTATCACCTTCATTGATGAACAAAGGTACATTGACCTGAGCACCGGTTTGTAAAGTAGCAGGTTTGGTCGCATTCGTTGCTGTATTTCCTTTAACGCCTGGCTCTGTTTGTATTACTTCAAGTATTACATTGGCTGGCATTTCAACAGAGACCGGTTCATCGTTCTCTGTGTTGACCAGAACTGTAACCACTTCGCCTTCTTTCAGTAGCTTAGGTTGGTCTAAAGAAGCCTCTGTCAACTGGATCTGCGTATAATCATCCGTATGCATAAAATGGAAGAATTCTCCATCTTCATATAAGAACTGGTATTTGTGTGATTCAACACGTACCTCATCGATCTTATGTCCTGCGGGAAAAGTATTTTCCACGACCTTACCGGTGGTTACACTTTTCAATTTCGTCCTTACGAAAGCAGGTCCTTTACCGGGTTTAACATGTAAGAACTCTATGATCTTATAGATGTCGTTATTATAACGGATGCATAGTCCTTTTCTAATATCACTTGTTGTTGCCATAATATTACGTTGTAAAATATCCTTTCATGATTCCTCTTTGAGAACCTTTAATGAACTCCAGGATCTCATCTCGTTCTGGCGTAGCTTCCATTTCAGCTTCAATGATCGCTACCGCCTGAGAATTATTATAGTTCCTTTGATATAGGATCCTGTAAATGTTTTGTACTTCACGTATCTTTTCGGTGCTAAAGCCTCTTCTTCTTAGTCCAATAGAATTGATACCAACATAAGATAACGGTTCTCTGGCTGCTTTAACATAAGGAGGAACATCCTTTCTTACTAGAGAGCCGCCGGTAATGAAAGCGTGTTTACCAATGCTGCAGAACTGCTGTACAGCGGTCATACCCGCGAGGACAACATGGTCTCCCACGGTTATATGTCCAGCCAGGGTACTATTATTAGAAAAGATACATTTGCTTCCTACGATACAATCGTGTGCTATATGACTGTAGGCCATGATCCAGCAATCGTCACCTATAACCGTCTTATCGCGGTCTTTCGTTCCACGATTTATGGTCACACATTCTCTTATGGTGGTATTATCGCCTATTTCAGTGATCGTGTCTTCATCATCGAACTTCTTGTCCTGAGGGATGGCTGATATCACAGCTCCGGGGAAAATACTTACGTTCTTTCCTATTCTGGCACCTTCCATGATGGTTACGTTTGATCCTATCCATGATCCCTGACCTATTTGTACGTTATTGTGAACGGTAGTAAATGGTTCTATGACCACGTTCTTTGCGATCTTAGCTCCGGGATGGACATAGGCTAAAGGTTGATTCATATTAATTCTTTATTTTAGATAACTGCGCCATTAGTTCTGCTTCACAGGTCAGTTGTTCATTAGCATAAGCATAAGCTTGCATGTGACAGATTCCTCTTCTAATGGGAGATAATAGTTCTAATTTGAATATTAGGGTATCGCCTGGAACAACCTGACGTTTGAACTTTACATTGTTCATTTTCATAAAGTAGGTCAAATAGTTCTCGGGATCATCCACAGAGCTCAAAGCGAGTATTCCGCCGGTCTGAGCCATTGCTTCTACTTGAAGAACACCTGGCATTACGGGTTTTGATGGGAAATGACCCTGAAAAAAGGTTTCGTTCATTGTAACGTTCTTGATACCCACCACATCGTGGTCGCTCAGGCTGTATATCTTATCTACTAACAAGAATGGTGCTCGATGAGGAAGGATTTCCATGATCTTGTTCACATCATAGAGTGGCGGTTGGCTAAGGTCTACTTTAGGTACTTTATTCCTTTTCTCTGATTTTATCACCTTGGCCAATTTTTTAGCAAATTTCGTGTTTACCGTATGTCCTGGTTTGTTGGCGATCACTTTTCCACGGATTTTTGTGCCAACTAATGCCAGGTCGCCGATAACGTCCAGCAATTTGTGTCTTGCCGCTTCATTCGGGAAGTGTAAGGTGAGATTGTCCAGGATACCGTTCGACTTGATGGAGATATCATCTTTATTGAAGGCTTTTTTCAGCCGTTCAGTGGTATCAGTTGATAGTTCTTTATCCACATAGACTATGGCATTATTCAGGTCACCACCGCGTATCAAGCCTTTTTCCAGGAGTTCTTCTATTTCATGGAGGAAGCTAAAGGTTCTTGCACTAGAAATCTCATCCTTGAATTGATCGATGGAAACGATAGATGCATTTTGCGTGCCCAGGACCTTTGTTCCAAAATCCACCATCGTGGTCACTTTGTATTCATTGGCGGGCATTACCAAAACTTCGGATCCGGATTCTTCATCGGAGAACGAAATGACATCCTCGACAACAAACTCTTCTCGAATAGCATCTTGTTCTTCAACACCAGCTCTTTCCAGTGCTTCATAAAAGAATTTAGCAGAACCATCAAGTATAGGTGGTTCAGCTTCATCGAGCTCTATGATAATATTGTCCAGATCAAGACCTACGCAAGCTGCCAGGACGTGTTCCGTCGTATGGATGGATACACCATTCTTTTCTATTGTAGTACCTCTGGCCGTACTGGTAACTAAATGAGCCTGAGCGGGAATGATAGGATTACCTTCCAGATCTACTCTTTTAAAAGCAAAGCCATGATTAGGTTCAGCTGGTTTAAAACACATCTTTACGTTCTTGCCCGTATGAAGTCCTACACCTTCAAGGCAAACCTCCTGGTTGATCGTTTTTTGATTTTTGAGGCTTTTCGTCATGAGCTGATTATTTTTTCTCTAGATTATTAACGGTCCGGGCAAGCTTAGGTAAGTTCCTAAATATTACATAAGCTTTGTTATAATCATTGTAGTCTATGGCAGGTGAGCCTTGAATGACCTCATCGTCTTTTACGTTTCTCCCTATTCCGGTTTGTGCCTGCACCTTAACTCGATCGCCTATTTTTATGTGGCCCGCGATACCAACTTGTCCACCGATCAGACAATTCTTACCGATCTTAGAGGAACCAGCGATACCGGTTTGCGCTGCGATAGCCGTATTCTCACCAATTTCCACATTATGGGCTACTTGTATCTGGTTATCTAATTTTGCACCTCGTCTGACTATCGTTGAACCTAATGTCGCTCGATCGATGGTCGTTGCCGCTCCTATGTCCACGTAATCCTCTACGATGACATTGCCTATTTGCGGCACTTTATTATAATATCCATCCTGATTCGGCGAAAACCCGAATCCATCAGCACCCAGAACACTTTGGGCATGGATGGTGCAATCATTCCCTATTTCAGTCTCAGAGTATATCTTACTTCCAGGGAAGATCTGGACATCATTGCCTACCTTGACATTATCTCCTATGAAGGTATGCGGATATATCTTCGTATTATCGCCTACGACCACATTATCGCCTATATAGACATAAGCACCTACGTAAATATCCTTTCCTAATCTTGCAGAATCAGCTATATGGGAAGGATGCTCTATGCCTGTTTTATCTAATTTTATTTGGTTGTAGTGTTCTAATAACTTAGAAAATGCATCATAGGGATCATTTACTTTGATCAGGGTAGTTTCTATGGGCTCTTCAGGTTCAAAATCCTTACTGACTATACATATGCTCGCTTTGGTTGAATATATGTAGGGTTTGTATTTCTGATTGGCCAAAAAGGTCAACGCTCCTTTCTCTCCTTCTTCTATTTTGGATAGTTTTTCCACTTCAGTATCAGGATCTCCATCTACAGTACCATCTAAAAGAGAAGCTATATGACTTGCTTTGAATTTCATAAAGGCAAAAATAGAAAAATTCCTTAATTAATAACTTTTGGGTAACAATAATAATATTTATCGACCGGATGCGTTAAGGCTTTCAAATTGAGCTGGTCCGAGGCTTCGGCAACTTCTTTTAAATTTCCATCCTTGAAACGGATCTTTATAGGTTGAACATCCGACTTGTAGGCAATGTTGGTCAATTTTCCCTGAGAGATAAAATATCCCACTTCATGTTCTGCGATTCCTAATTTGTTCACAAGTCTATCCTCAAGCTCACTAATCTTTGATCGAGCCGCTTTTTCATTGGATATGACGATTTTAAGTAAGTTACGCTTCATGAATCCTTGGCTTAGCTGGCTTAGGACAGGATCATCATTTTCACTCCATTTTTTGATGTGATAGATGATGTCAACATCATCTAATTCTGCAAAGTTCTTCAGTAGTTCGTCATCGGTCTGCTGGTCACTTTCAGATCGTAAGAATTTTTTCAAGTTCCCTGATGCTATTGACGGTGTTTCATTTACTAGCTCAGAAGCGCGATCTAGGACATGCCTTAACATTATCTCAGCACTTACACAGGTTTTGTGCATATAAGCTTGCCAATACATCAATCTACGGGCGATAAGGAAGTTCTCTACTGAGTAGATGCCTTTAGCATCTACAACGAGCTCATCATCATGCACATTGAACATGCTTATGATCCGTTCGCTGTTGATATTGCCTTCAGCTACACCGGCGTAGAAACTATCTCGCTTTAAATAGTCCAATCTATCTATGTCCAGTTGACTCGCGATCAGTTGATTGAGGAATTTTCTGTGATAGTTGCCGCTGAATAATCGTATGGCCAGGTCTAATTCTCCATCGAACTCTTTATTAAGCGATTCCAGGAACTTTAGGCCCAATTCTTCATGGCTGGCACTTTTTATCAGCGCACTTTCCAGGGTATGGGAATAAGGTCCATGGCCGATATCATGTAAAAGAATCCCTATTTGTAAGGCTTGTTCCTCGTGATCGCTTATTGTAATGCCTTTGAGCCTGAGCACTCGAATTGCTTTTTGCATGAGATGAAGGCAACCTAAGGCATGCTCAAAACGAGAATGTCTGGCACCGGGAAAGACCACGTGCGCGCAACCCATTTGAGTGATCCTTCTAAGCCGTTGAAAGTAAGGATGGTCAATGATCCGTGCTATAAGTTGGTCTGGAACTGTAATAAAACCGTAAATTGGATCGTTGATTATTTTTAAACCTTTTTGATATTGCAATTACTTTTTAAACAAATATAAGATGAATAATTTTAAACTATTGTGGGTAGATGATGAAATCGACCTTCTTAAACCACATATTCTATTCTTACAAAAGAAGCATTACGAAATAGAAACCTGTCAAAGTGGGGCAGAAGCTATTGAAACCATTAAAGAGAAAGATTTTGACCTTATGTTCCTGGATGAGAACATGCCTGGCATTAGTGGACTTGAAACTCTTTCGCAGATAAAGAACCTGAAACCGGACATAAAAGTGGTGATGGTCACTAAAAGCGAAGAAGAATATATCATGGAAGAAGCCATAGGCAATAAGATCGCTGATTATCTCATAAAACCCGTCAATCCCAATCAGTTGTTGTTGAGCTTAAAAAAGAACCTGGATCACGATAAACTGGTCAGCGAAAAGACTTCAAGTCAGTACAGGCAAGCATTCATGCAAATAGGCGATGATATCTCACAAGCTACCACTTATGAAGATTGGGTGAACATCTACAAGAAGATCATTCACTGGGAACTGGAACTGGACCAGGCCGATGATGAAGGCATGAGCCAAATATTGGACAATCAAAAGGAGGAAGCTAACAATTCCTTCTTCAAGTTCATCAGCAATAACTATATCAACTGGTTTAAACAAGGTCAGAACAAACCTGTTCTTTCCCATACTTTGCTGAACAATAAGGTCTTTAATGATCTTAATGAAGATGGACCTACTATGCTGGTCGTGGTAGACAACCTTAGGTTTGACCAGCTTCGTATGATAGAACCTAAGATCAAGGAATTTTACCAGAAAGAGCAAGAAACTGCTTATTACAGTATATTACCTACTGCAACACAATATGCCAGGAATGCTATGTTCTCCGGTCTAATGCCTCTGGATATGCAAAAACTGTTTCCCGATCTCTGGTTGAACGATACAGATGAAGGCGGAAAGAACCAATATGAAGCCAAGTTCCTGGCCCAACAACTTAAACGCCTGGGGAAACCCATTGATTTTAGTTATTATAAGATTACCGATCAGGACCACGGAAGAAAATTAGTGGAAACCGTTCATCAGGAAAAGCAACGGGACTTGATCGTGGTCGTTTATAATTTTGTAGACATGCTTTCCCACGCGAAGACGGATATGAAGGTGATCAAGGAACTGGCCGCAGACGATAGGTCCTACCGTTCGCTTACGGCCAGTTGGTTCAATAATTCACCATTGCTCAACCTTATCAGGGAAGCTCAGAACATGAACTGCAAGTTAATGATTACCACGGACCACGGAACGATAAATGTTAAACAACCTACACAAGTAAAAGGAGATCGCGAAACCAGCTTGAACCTGCGTTACAAGACCGGTAAAAGCCTTAGCTACAACAAAAAAGAGGTGATGGCCATTAAAAACCCATCAGAAGCCCATCTTCCTTCCATCAATATGAGCAGTTCTTATATATTTGCCAGAAATGACCAATTTCTGGCCTATCCTAATAACTATAACTATTATGCGAACTATTATAAGGACACTTATCAACATGGCGGTATTTCCATGGAAGAAATGATCATTCCTTTTTGTGTATATAATCCAAAATAAATGAAAGAAAAAGCATTTGATCTGGAACAGTTAAATAGTGTAGCGGATGATATCATTAGCCGTTCACAGGAGAGGCTCATCGCTTTTCAAGGCGATCTGGGCGCTGGAAAGACCACCCTTATAAAAGCCTTGATAAGGTCATTAGGCATTGTATCACAGGGAAGTAGCCCTTCGTTCTCATTGGTCAATCTCTATGAAAATGAACAAGTTCGTGTATATCACTGTGATCTTTACAGATTGGAAAGTTATGAAGAAGCATTGGACATAGGTCTTGAGGATTATTTGGCCGATGAGGATAGCTGGTGTTTTATAGAATGGCCTGAAATAGTAGAATTCCTATTTCCCAGACCTTATCAATTGATAAAATTGAGACAGAATAAGGATGGTCAACATTATATTGATATGGAACTCATAGAATGAGGTTAATAATAGCTTAGGTTCCGACCTTACATTCAGGATCACTGGAATTCAAAATAGGAACCGCTATTATGAGATCTTGACGGCTTATCCATATATTCTTATCCGGTCGATATTCTGGTAGGTAGGATAGTAATAATTCTTTTAGTAGACAAAAGCAGGGTCACCCTCGTCGCAGATGACATCATTAGGTTCCTCTGGAACAGAGCAATCACTTCCAATCCCCCATTTTTCATTGAATTCCTGTTGTGCTGTTCTATGTTCATCTACTTTATCCAGAAAGCAAGCTGTATCAATAAGAGTAGAATAAGCTAGGTAGCCAACAGGTCCACCACAAGCCTTTTCCACGTAGGCGGTATATGTCCAATTCGAAGCATTTTCACAATCCTTGCTGTTAGCCATTTCCTGAATTTCATCAAATAAAGATTCGAGTTGCTGTTCTTCCTGTTCCTGGGATAACCTATCTTCCTGGCAAGAGAAACTTATCAATAGTAGAAGTAATGTATTGAATATTCTTAATATATGGGTACGGATCATTTTGAATTCCATTTAAAATCTAAAGCAATAAAAAGCCTGGAAATTTACAACTGGGACGATAATTACAGGACGAACCTTCCAAATCATAAGTTTTATGGATAAAAAATAATTGACTTAGGTACTTCAACAGTATTAGGGAATTTCTTTAAAAAATTATAACATTATCACTATTCACCACTTTGTAAGTGCTCAATGGAAATGTCTTGATATATTTTTACTGTACGCGGTAGACCTATCAAGAAGTATTGTATCATGAAAGATGACCTGAGTACATTTCGACTGATTTAATGTAATGCATTTTTGTTTCCTTGTCAACAAGAGATCATTTGATATGACGTATAACCTTAATATCTAAAACTTATACTTATGAAACATATCAACTTCAATATTAATTAATAGCACAAGTCAATAAGTAAAAAACTTCGTTTCCCACTAACGCGCTTTTTCATGTTGTTGAAAGCGATATTTATTCGGCCTCTTCCATCACCGCTTTTGCGATCTTCTTGTAAGTTCCATTATGCAGCTTTTCACGTATGGCTGAGAAAGCTTTTACCGTTTCATCAATGTCTTCCATTGTATGCGTGGCCGTTGGGATCATTCTAAGCAGTATCAAACCTTTAGGTATGACCGGATAAACTACTATAGAGCAGAAGACCCCGTAATTTTCTCGTAGATCTTTGACCAATGCCATGGCTTCCGGAATGCTTCCCTTAAGATAGACCGGCGTCACACAACTTTGCGTGGTGCCGATATCAAATCCATTATCGGTTAATCCTTTTTGTAAAGCGTCTACATTTTCCCAAAGCTTATTTTTAAGTTCTGGCATGGTCCTGATCATCTCTAACCGCTTTAAAGCGCCTTCTACCAGCGCCATTTGAAGAGATTTCGCGAACATCTGAGAGCGCAGATTATATTTTAGATAATCTATGATCTCCTGATCACCGGCAATGAATGCCCCGGTTGATGCCATTGATTTGGCAAATGTTGCAAAATAGACATCTATATCATCTTGAACGCCTTGTTCTTCACCGGCTCCGGCGCCGGTCTTACCCAACGTACCAAAACCATGCGCATCATCAACTAGTAATCTAAAGTTGTATTTTTTCTTTAATTCAACTATTTCTTTGAGCTTACCTTGCTCGCCACGCATACCAAAAACGCCTTCAGAAATGAAAAGAATTCCGCCACCGGTTTGTTCGGCGATCTTTTCAGCACGAGCTAAATTGAGCTCAATGCTATCAAGATCGTTATGTTTATAGGTAAAACGCTTACCTAAGTGTAAACGAACACCATCAATAATACAAGCGTGCGCATCTGCGTCATAGACGATAACATCGTTCTTTCCTACTAAAGCATCTATCGTACTTAAAATGCCCTGATAGCCAAAGTTCAGCACATAGGCCGCTTCCTTATTAACGAACTTAGCCAATTCGTTTTGAAGCTTTTCATGCAGGTCGGTATGACCGCTCATCATTCTGGCACCCATTGGATAGGCATTTCCGTATTTTTTCACCGCTTCTTCATCCGCTTTTCTCACTTCCGGATGATTGGCAAGACCTAAGTAATCATTAACACTCCAGGTGATCACTTCTTGCCCCTGGAATTTCATTCTATTACTGATCTGTCCTTCTAATTTTGGGAAGACAAAGTAGCCTTCAGCCTGGTCTGCCCATTTTCCCAATGGACCTTTATCGCGGTAGATTTTGTTAAATAGATCTTTCATACTACATCAATTTTCATGGTTAAGCTCAGCCTTTTTGAGTGGCTGAATCGTAAATTTATCTTCGTTCGTAAAGCCTTGTTGCCGCATCCATTCCTCACTGTAGATCTTGCTCATATAGCGCGACCCGTGATCGGAAAAAATCACAACTACTTTTGAATTTTCATCAAAAAACCCCTTTTGTGCATATTGATACAATCCCATCATGGCAGCACCGCTGGTATACCCTACGAACATTCCTTCATTCTTAGCAATATATCTAGCCATATAGGCACTTTCTTCATCGGTTACCTTTTCAAAATGATCAATGCTGTCGAAATCAGTTGCAGTCGGAATCAA
>CAJXLO010000048.1 GCA_913056525.1 uncultured Psychroflexus sp. | reverse complement strand
TTTTAATTTTACCATGATTGTAATTTTTTTGGTTAAATTACAAAGTTGCATTTTTCCGTCTAATTGGCTTCCCGCCAATAGGCGGGATTAGTGCAACACTATGTATCTCCTATGGCGAGGTTTGGGAGTTGAAACCCTGCCTTCCCTAAAAATGAGTTAGCGTATGACTTTAAAACATCAGAAGTTCCTTAGGGTGTGTAAATTAAACGCTGTCTGTTTTTTTCGTTCTGGAGGCTCATATCAGGGAATCGGAAACGCAAGGTAACGCCTCTCGGATATTCTAATCAAAATGTTCTAAGAAATTCGTAGATTTTGTATGACCCATATAACTTGCTACAAAATCACCATTCGGCTTGTAGAGAAATAAAGTAGGATAGGCACTTACTTCATAGATATCGGAAAATTGAAAATCCTTTTCTAGCAATAAGGTCATATCAACTTGTTCCTTAAATTCAGGCGAATAGCGATCAATAAAATCCAGCGTCTCTTTTTTGTTCCCTAAGCTGATCGGATAATAGTGGACCGGAAGTCCGCTTAACTGGTCAACGTTTGCATTTATTTTCTTAAAGGCCGCCTTACAGCTTGAACAGGATGGATTGAAGTACATCAGCAACTTATATTCATCATCCGTTAATTGTTCCTGTGTGAATTCCTCACCGTCAAGCGTAAGAATGGAAAAATCAGCAATGCCTTTCGTGTAATCCGTATCGGATTGAGCGTTCATCGCTACGGAAATAACAATTAAGATGGAAAAAAATAAGGTTCTCATCATCATGTTTTAAGTTGATTCATTCTGCAAAATACTAAAAATAAGATTGGCAACGAGCTTTCCGCTTGGAAAATCCTGACGTCCCATGGCTTCGCAACAATGAACATATTCTACCTGGTCTGTAGGAACTTTACCAAGTATTGCATAAAGCTGTTGTGGTAAGAGACCCAAAGGATTCAAAGCACTTGCTGGCTGCCCTTGCACACAATCCATATCGATCTCTAATCCGAATGCTCCTAACTTGCTCATTTCAGCACTTGCCTTGTTAATGATGTCCTGATTCGATAACGAGTAAAGCTCATCGGTAAAGATGCAACTTAACGCATCTGTTCCATCAATATGTTCATAGATATATTCCGGCGTATAGGCCTTGTCCAGACCAAAGATCGTATAGCTTTCTAAAAAACCCTGATCAATGGCATAGGAAAAGCCATTGCCGCTGTGCCTGTGATCTAACCAACGCAAGTCTGTATGAGCGTCCAGATTGAAAACATTGACCGGTCTACTTTGGGCAAGGGAAACCCCTTTCATCATCCCAAAGGCATTGTTGTGTCCGCCACCTATGACAATAGGTATCTTTCCAGCCTCTTTTACTTTTTGGATGATACGGCTCAACCAATCGTCCAGGGTTTCCACAAAAACGCTCAATCTGCCCAGTTGGTCCTCGAATGTCTGGATACTCTCCCTGGCCTGTTCTATCAGTCGTTCCGTGCTTAGCTTTCCTGCGATCAGCACATTCTCGCCGGACAAATAGCGATTTTCCTGAAGGTTGAGAAAGGCGGATAAAAATTCTTCCCAAAGTTCTGCCGCACCGGGCTTGCCGTGATTGGCCTGAACGCCGATGTCCTCTGGTACGCCTATGAGTACATAGCGAGCGCTAACTTGATCTAATTGATGAAAATCGCTTATATAGGAAAGCCTCTCTCCTAGCTTTGTTTCTCCACTGCGTGCTTTTATGTGAGCAGCAGCTTCTTCCTGATCGAAAAAATCAAAATGGTCCATAATTCTCCTCTTACGGATGCTTAATTGTATTCTAGTTTCTTTCCATTGATAAGGACGGTCTCAATGCAGTTCGTCCCAAAAGCATAAGGCATATAACCATAGGACGGTAGAACTTTCGTAATGATCAGGTTCGCGTTCTTACCTTTCGCAATGCTTCCTACCTGATCATCGACCTGCATCGCATGAGCAGCGTTGATCGTAGAAGCGTTAATGGTCTCTTCCGGTAACATTTTCATCTTGATACAAGCTAAGGCGTTCACCATGTTCATATTACCACTGGGAGCGCTGCCAGGGTTCATATCAGATGCTAATACGAGCGGAAGATCATTATCTATCAATCTTCTGGCCGGCGTATACGGGATGCCAAGAAAAAATGAGCAACCTGGAAGTGCTACAGGAAGTGTTCGGCTGTTCTTAAGTGCATCGATATCGTTCGTACTTAGTTCTTCCAAATGATCGACAGACAAAGCTTGATGTTCTGTGGCTAATTGAACACCTCCAAAGCTGTTGAACTGGTTAACATGTATCTTTGATCTCAGTTGATACTTTTCTGCTGCGAGCAATATCTTTTCTGTATCGGCGAGGTCAAAAAAGCCTTTTTCGCAAAAAACATCTACAAAATCGGCCAATTGCTCTTCAGCGACCATGGGTAGCATTTCCTGGATCACGATATCAAGATAAGCATCCTTATCGTCCTTAAATTCTGCTGGAACTGCGTGCGCTCCCATGAAAGTAGCTTTGATAGGTATGGGAAATTCCCTTTTCAGGCTTCGGATCACACGAAGCATCTTCAGTTCGGCATCCGTGGTCAGTCCGTAACCTGATTTTATTTCTATGGCTCCGGTTCCCAGCTTTATCAGATCGATCAACCTACTCCTGGCGGCGTTGTAAAGCTCATCTTCATCAGTTTGCTGTATCTTCTTTGCGGAATTAAGGATGCCGCCACCTTTTGCGGCGATCTCCTGATAGCTTTTACCTTTCAATCGGTCGATGAACTCATCTTCGCGATCGCTGGCATAGACCAGATGCGTATGGGAATCTACCCAGGTAGGCAGGACGTACCTTCCGCTCAGGTCTGTTCTTTCCGCGCCTTTGATCTCAGGAAGGTCTTGCATCTTGCCCATATCGGCTATTTTACCGTCTTCAATGAGCAACCAGGCGTTATCTATCTGTGGTAGCTCCTGCATGGCCGTACCGCGTTTGACCGCAGTAATACCATCGTGGGTTTGTAAAAGCCCTTTTATATTGAACAATAGTTTTTTCATGGTCTAACAATCTTGTGATTAGAATACGCTTTGTCTAGAAATGTAGTAGTCCCGGGAAATGCCTGCTGCCTTATCGCTTTTTCTTTGTGGGCCATACTTTTGAAAACGCCGTTGACCGCTAGTCGCATTCCATTTTGCAAAAGATCGACAGTAACATTTTCCTGAGAAGGGATCTTTTTTAAAATCATTGTATTCAAAACTAAGATCAACTGTGTATTTTTACAAAAGTAAAGTTTCTTTTGTAATGACAACGGAAGCGAACAACCACAAATCAACCGAAATGAAAGCTATAAAAGGGAAACAAGAAAAGACCATTTGCGTACATGAAGGCGAAGTAACTGATACACAATTCAAAGGCGCGGTATCGCCACTATTCCTCAGCACCTCTTATCCTTATGAGGATGTAGATGAAAAACGATATCCCCGATACCTGAACTCACCAAACCCACAAAATCTAGCCAGGAAGGTAGCTGCCCTGGAGAATGCAGAGGATGCTTTGATGTTGTCCAGCGGGATGGCCGCCATCAGCAACACTATACTTACGATAATGAAGCCTGGCGAACATATAGTTTTACAGAATCAGCTTTATGGTGGCACTGCTCATTTCATCACCGAGGAACTTAAAGCTCTGAACATAGCATTCGACTTTACCGATGGTCTTGATGTAACCGATCTTGAGCGACTGATCAGACCTGATACGAAAGCTATCTATATAGAAACGCCTTCTAATCCCTTGTTGCAGATCGTGGATATAGCTGGAGTTGCAACATTCGCCCAGAATAATGGTTTAACGAGCATCATTGATAATACGTTCGCCACACCTATCAATCAAAAGCCAATAGATCTAGGTATCGATATCGTTCTACATAGTGCGACCAAATACTTTGGTGGTCATAGTGATATTACGGCGGGAGCAGTCGCCGGAAAGGCCGCTACCATTGAACGAATAAGCAATAAGGCGATCAATCTAGGAGGTAATCTTGCGGATTTTACGGCCTGGCTACTGGAGCGAAGTATGAAAACGCTATCGCTTAGAGTGCATCAGCAGAACCAGAACGCCCAGCAGGTGGCCGATTTTCTGGAAGGACATCAAAAGATAGAAAAGGTGAACTATCCCGGACTGGTTTCCCATCCGCAGCATAAACTTGCTAAACGACAGATGAAGGGATTTGGCGGAATGATGTCCTTTGAATTGAAGAAGGACGTCAATGTTCAGGACTTCCTCAGCAAATTGAACCTGATAAAGGATTCCATGAGCCTGGCCGGTGTGGAAAGCACAATACTATTACCATCTAAAACATCCCATAGTCTTCTCACAACTGAAGAACGTCAAGCGCAGGGAATCAGTGAGCGACTACTAAGATTTTCCTGTGGCATAGAAGATGCGGATGACCTTATAGAAGAACTGGAAAACGCGCTTCATACTTGATTTTATATGGAATTACTATTATTGAATAGCTGGTCATAGATTTTGCTTATAGTGTTATTGAAAAGAATAAGAGTATTATAACATGGAGAAGAGATATCCACTTTATATTTGCAATATATTGTTAATCAAAAATCATAAATTATGTCAATAGTAGGAAAACAATTCCCCGATCTAAAAGTAAACGCCATGAACGACATGGGCGATACCTTCCAATTAAACTTACTGGAAGAGGCGAAAAAGAACAACAAAAAAATCGTATTATTCTGGTATCCAAAGGATTTTACTTATGTATGTCCAACAGAACTTCACGCTTTCCAGGAAGCATTACCAGAATTTGAAAAAAGAAACACCATGGTGATAGGTGCTTCTTGCGACACGGCAGAAGTCCACTTCGCCTGGCTAAACACTTCAAAGGACGATGGTGGAATAGAAGGTGTAACTTATCCTATACTAGCGGATTCTAACAGAAATCTAAGTAGTAGATTAGGCATTCTGGACATCGCTAAAGAAGACTTTGATGATGAAACCGGTGAAGTGACCATTGAAGGTGATATGGTAAGCTACAGAGCAACTTACCTGATCGATGAAGAAGGAACGGTTTTCCATGAAAGCGTCAACCACATGCCGTTGGGAAGAAACGTCAACGAATTCCTTAGAATGGTAGATGCTTATACTCATGTACAAAAACATGGTGAAGTTTGCCCTGCCAACTGGGAAGAAGGTAAAGAAGCAATGCAAGCTGACAGTAAAGGTGTAGCATCATACCTTTCAAATAATTAATATGAACTCTTAAGCATTCACGGTCAACTATCGTGAATGCTTATTAAAAAACCTAAGATAATGTTTACAGAATTAAAAGATGATACGTTAGAAAAAGAAGTTAAGAACAATGACAAGGTAGTTGTGCAATATGCAGCCAGCTGGTGTGGCAACTGCCGATTAATGAAGCCGAAATTCAAGAAACTGGCCAAGGAGAACGAAGATGTTTCCTTCATCTTGATCGATGCGGAAAAGAACCCAGAATCCAGAAAGTTGGCCAATGTTAACAACTTACCGACCTTTGCAACTTTTGAGAACGGTGAATTCGTTAATCAGGTACAGACCAATAAATTTGAATCATTAAAAGAGCTAGTCAATGAAGTTACCAGTAATTAAACATTTACAGCGCGAAAACAGTGTGAACGACCTAGAGTCAGCATTGAACGTCCTGGAGTCCTTCTCAGAACACAGAAGTGTAAAGGAAGATGAAATGGACGTAGTAGGCGAACTTGTCACAAATATAAGTGGTGCGGTAGAAGTGCACAAGATGATCGAAGATGGCATGAGCGAAAAAGATGCTGCGAATGCATTTTCTAAAAGAGTTCTTGGCTCTATAGACAGATAAACTTGAAAATAACATGATCAGGCAAAAAAAACCGCTTTTCCAGCGGTTTTTTTATTGAATCTCACCAGCGGCGATACTCACTTCTATTCCTTCATGATCAAAGTAATGTGTGTCCTTCCATACTAAGGTATGATATACCATACCAGTCTGAGCACTCAGGCAAAGCATGGCCGCGTCGATAATATCATCTGGACGAACCATTTTTTTAGGATATTGACCTAAAGCTTTCTCAACACTAAGGTCCAGATCAGGGCTGATGGACCTGATGATATCCCTTCTTTCTTGCTGACCGGCCATTGTGTTTTTTTTTGTATGTAATACGTTTCCTTTTAATATTTTAGAACTGATCTCCGGATGGGATTCCTGTAAGCTGAAATCCCTTTTTGACCTAAGGAAGGTATCTACCTCAGCGATCTTCTTGCTGATATTGAACGCCTGCACAGAAAGCCCTTTTCCGGTAATCTGGCGGTTGACCTCGTTGGCCACGGCGTAATCCTTGCATTCAATGGCTTCGCGGCAGGGTGGCGTGAAAATAGTGGAAGATCGTCCCTGCAATAGTTTTCTCATCTGGCCTTCTACTTGCCTTTGATACGCTTTTGAACTCAATCCTATGGGAATATCGATGAAAATATATCTACATTGTTCAAAAATAGGTATCGCTTCCTTTATAGATGATATCAACTGGAAATCAAATTCATTATTGTATCCGTAAAAAAGCAACCAACCGGCAGGACATCCATCTAATCCGGCTACTTTAGGCTTCTCTTGCTTCAATTTTCTTGTATTGGTTGAATATCAATAATAACAGGACGCCAAAACCTACAGCACAAACGATAAGTATGGTATTGATCACTCCATCGGCACTAAATGATAATTTGATCATGATCGTAGAGATAATGAAGCCGGAATTTCTGATGACTCGGCTGAAAATGTCAGTTTGAAAAAAGGTGATCAGTAATAAGAGTACATCCGTAAGTATCAATACGGTAAAGAAATCATCAAAGAATATGGAGTTCACATCTTTTATTCCTTGCGTTACTTCCTTTACTTTGATGGTATTATCCAAGATCCAATTCCCAAAGCTGTAAACCGCGAGCAGGAAAACCACGGGAACAAGCAGGTTAGCCATTATGGTCTTTATCTTGATGAACCGTCTGGTCTTTTCGTTAAGGTCCACACTTTCTCTTCCGGTGATGTTCCTGTATCTCACGCTCAACTTATAGAACAGGAATATCAGGACAAAAAGCGATAGCACACCAATAATATCGTAGGTGAACTGAAGATCGGCTTGCGTTTCAAACCAATTCTCCGTAAGTTCTAATTTAGACAGATCGTAGAATATCTTTCTGATCAGGATCAGGGTGATGATCTCATATTGTTTTCCAATGTAATCCGTCATAGACTTAGGTAAGTAAAAAACAAGCAGATAGACCTCATAGATCAGGATGAAGGAAAAAGGCGTATAAATAGCTGATAACGGACTAATTATCAGCGATTTGTTCTGCGGCGTCTCCATAATACCCACATCGATCAACAGAATAGCACCTAAATGGATGATAAAACTGATGATCGCGATGATCACGAAGAACCTTTCTGCATTTTTTCGGGTTTCCTCAGATAAAAGAAAACGATCCAGCTTACTAAAAAAATCATTCATATTTTGCGATTTACTCATTTTTGTTATTAAAAGCGCTACAATTAAGGTTTTTTTTAAAATTTTACAGAACATATAAGACCAGTTCATCTTTAGCATAAATCTTTTTGGTTTACAGTTATTTGCGCTACGGATTATTGATCTATGAAATGATTTGTTGATATTAATTCCAATAAAAGGCTCATTTTAAAAGATTAAATTTTATTTTAGCGTCAATAGTAATGTATGAACCCTTATGGCCGATAGTCAATATACCGAAGACAACATAAGATCGCTGGACTGGAAAGCGCATATTAGGATGCGACCTGGTATGTACATTGGTAAAGTAGGAGATGGTTCCAGTGCCGATGACGGTATTTACATATTGCTTAAAGAAACGCTCGATAATGCAGTAGATGAGTTTGTAATGGGCTCTGGTAAAACCATCGAAGTTTCCATTCAAAATGAAAAGGTTATTGTTCGTGATTATGGTAGAGGTATTCCATTAGGTAAGATCATAGATGTTGTATCTAAGATGAACACTGGTGGCAAGTATGATACAAGAGCGTTTAAAAAATCCGTTGGGTTAAACGGCGTTGGAACTAAAGCCGTGAATGCTCTATCAAATTATTTCCGGGTTGAATCCACAAGGGATGGTCAATCCAGAAGCGCAGAATTTGAGCAAGGCAACCTGATGCATGAAGAGAAGTTAGAAGAAACGTCTAGAAGACGGGGCACGAAAATAACTTTTACACCGGATCCTGAGATATTTAAAAAGTTTTCTTACCGGAAAGAATACATCAGTAAAATGCTTAAGAACTATGTATATCTCAATCCTGGACTGACCATCTGGTTCAATTGTGAGAAGTATTACTCAGAAGAAGGTCTGAAGGACCTTTTAGGGGATAGCATCAAGGAAGACAACCGATTATTCCCTATCATTCATATGAAAGGAGAAGACATTGAAGTTGCGCTCACCTATAGCAAAGCACAATACAGTGAAGAATATCATTCCTTTGTGAACGGTCAACACACTACTCAGGGAGGCACCCATCAGGCCGCTCTAAAAGAAGCTATTGTTAAGACCATTCGTGAGTTCTTTAACAAGAACTACGATCCCGGCGATATTAGGAAGTCCGTATGTGCGGCCATCAGTATCAAAGTGATGGAACCGGTATTTGAAAGTCAAACGAAAACAAAACTCGGTTCAACGGACATGGGTGGAAATTTCCCCACGGTAAGGACCTATATTCTTGACTTCGTTAAACAAAAATTAGATAATTACCTACATCGCAATCCGGAAACCGCGGATAAATTATTAAAGAAGATCCATCAGGCGGAAAAAGAACGCAAGGAGCTTTCAGGTATCAGGAAACTCGCAAAAGAAAGAGCTAAAAAGGCAAGTCTTCACAATAAAAAACTCAGGGATTGCCGCGTTCATTTGAACGATACGAAGAAAGAGGGCAACCTGGAAACCACCCTGTTCATTACGGAAGGTGATTCTGCTTCAGGAAGCATCACCAAGTCCAGGGATGTTAACACACAAGCCGTGTTCAGCCTGAAAGGTAAACCACTGAATTCTTATGGTCTTAGCAAAAAGATCGTCTATGAGAATGAGGAGTTCAATTTACTTCAGGCGGCCTTGAACATAGAAGATTCCATAGAAGACCTTCGCTATAACAATATTGTTATCGCAACTGATGCAGATGTGGACGGTATGCACATTAGATTACTGATCATCACGTTTTTCCTACAGTTCTTCCCGGAACTGATCAGAGAAGGTCATTTATATATTTTACAGACACCGCTTTTTAGAGTAAGAAATAAGAAAGAAACAAGATACTGCTATTCTGAAGAAGAAAGGAAACAAGCGATCGCTGACTTAAAAGGCAAGCCGGAGATCACCCGTTTTAAAGGATTAGGGGAGATCTCACCTGATGAGTTCAAACACTTCATCAGTGACGATATCCGACTTGATCCTGTTATGCTGGACAAAGAAAAGACCATCAAGGAACTGTTACAATTCTATATGGGCAAGAACACACCAGACCGTCAAGATTTTATCATCGATAACCTAAAGGTCGAACTCGACCTTGTAGAAGAAATAGAAAATGAGATTAAGCAATCATAAAGAAACACGAATAATTCCAGGCATCTACTATTTTTCAGTAGTTCTGTTCTTCCTGATCATCTTCCTGAACGCCCAGTTAGGAAAAGCCCTGTTCCCGAACGAAAATGTTTACCTGGGTTCGTTAGCGGCCATCGTATTGTTACAATTGTACATCTATACTTGCGGTAAATACTTTGAGTATGACAGCGAAGGGCAATTAGTTACCATCATCAATAAAGGTTTGATATTGTCCAGGCTCATCGGGTACAGGAACAGACAGATAGAAATAAACAGAAATCAGATCAAAGGATACAAGATCTACGATCTTATCATTTATAAAAGACTTGTTATCATTGCCCGTGACAATTATGGGAGGAAATTTAAAAAACACCTCAACATCTCCTTTGTAAAACCCAAAAAGGTAAAAGTGATCAGAAAATCATTAAATAGACTCATTAATAAAAACCACGAAGCTAAGGTATGAGCGAATTTTCATCTGAAGAGAATGACACTTCAGCTAACGAATCCGTAAAGATCAGCGGCATGTATCAAGCGTGGTTCCTTGATTATGCTTCTTATGTCATCCTGGAACGCGCTGTACCATCGCTGATAGATGGATTAAAACCTGTACAAAGACGTATTCTTCATGCCATGAAAGACCTGGATGATGGTCGTTATACGAAAGTGGCCAACATCGTAGGCCATGCCATGCAGTATCATCCTCACGGAGATGCCAGTATAGGAGATGCCATCGTACAATTAGCCCAAAAAGACCTCTTAATTGATAAACAAGGGAACTGGGGCAATCTACTGACCGGCGACTCCGCGGCCGCACCGCGTTATATAGAAGCCCGACTGACCAGTTTCGCGCTGGAAGTGGTCTTTAATAAAAAAACTACCCAGTGGCAACTTTCCTACGATGGCCGTAAAAGCGAACCTGTAACTTTACCCATTAAATTCCCACTTGTTCTAGCCCAAGGAGCGGAAGGTATCGCCGTAGGTTTAAGCACGAAGATATTACCCCATAATTTCAATGAGCTCATAGATGCTTCCATCAAACATCTTAAAGGACGGTCATTTACCATACTACCAGATTTTCCCACAGCGGGAATAATGGATGCATCAAATTACAACGATGGTAAGCGCGGCGGTAGGATCAGGCTGAGAGCTAAAATAGATATCATGGACAAGAAAACCTTGCAGATATCTGAGATCCCCTATGGCACTTCCACTACTTCACTTATCGAATCAATAGTGAAAGCCAATGAAAAAGGGAAAATCAAGGTCAAACACATAGAAGATAATACTTCTTCGCAGGTGGAAATAAAGATCGACCTGCCTAAGAACACTTCCCCGGACAAAACGATCGATGCACTTTATGCATTTACCAATTGTGAACTTTCCATTTCACCCTTGGCCTGTGTGATAAATGATGATAAACCTGCATTCCTGGGTGTGACCGATCTATTGAAAAAAAGCACGGACCATACATTATACCTGTTGAGACGTGAGCTTGAGATCGAACTGGACGAACTGAGGGAAAAATGGCACTTTGCTTCCCTCGAGCGGATATTCATAGAAGAAAAGATCTACCGTGATATTGAAGATAAAACCACCTGGGAAGCCGTCTTAAAAGCAATAGATGACGGACTTCAGCCACATATCCAGCACTTGTTGAGAGAAGTTACGCAAGAGGATATCATAAAATTAACCGAGATAAAGATCAAAAGGATATCCAAATTCGACCTTGACAAAGCCCAGCAGAATATCGATGCGCTTGAGGAAAAGATAGAAAAAGCGCTTTTCAATCTGGATAACCTGACCGATTATGCCATTGATTATTTCAAATATCTGAAGAAAGAATACGGCAAAGGGAAAGAGCGACAAACCGAGATCAGACCTTTTGAAGAGATCCAGGCGAACAAAGTGGTCGTCAGGAACAACAAACTGTTCGTCAATAGGAAAGAAGGGTTTGTAGGAACAGGGTTAAAGAAAGAGGAATATGTGACCGATTGTAGCGATATTGACGAGATCATCACCATCAGGGAAAACGGTGAGATGATGATCACTAAAGTGGATGCTAAAACCTTTGTAGGAAAGAACATCATCTATACCGGTATATTCAAACGCAAAGATGAAAGAACGGTCTATAACCTGATCTACAAGAACGGAGACGATAAGAAAAACTATGTAAAACGGTTCAATGTCACCTCGGTAACGCGTAATCGTACTTATCCGATCATTAAGGGAAAAAACAGTAAGATATTATATTTTACGGCCAATCCGAACGGCGAGGCTGAAGTAGTGAACGTTTATCTGAGACAGATGAAAGGTTTGCGAAAATTAAAGCTAGAGGTCGATTTCAAAGAATACGACATCAAAAGCAAAGGCGTAAAAGGAAACCTGGTCACGAAATGGCCGATCAAGAAAGTAGAGCTTAAGGAAGAAGGCGTCTCTACATTAAAACCCAGAAAAATATGGTTTGATGAGACCGTTCTGAGATTGAACACTGAAGAACGCGGTGAGCTTTTAGGGGCATTTCGTGGTGAAGACCGCATATTAATGGTAGATCAGGATGCTATATTGAAAACTATTATACCAGAGCTGACCGCTCATTTCAAGAACGATCTTATCATCCTGGAAAAATGGCAACCCAAAAAACCTATTTCTCTGGTCTATTGGAACGGCGAAAAGGAACGCTACTATGTAAAACGTTTTTTAGTGGAAAATGAAGATAAGGAAGAGCTGATCATCAATGAGCATGAAGATTCTTTTATTGAGGTCATATCAACGGATCACAAACCGCGAATAGAGATCACCTTTAAAAAACAAAAGGGAAAAGACCGAAAGCCGAACGAGATCGTAAAGTTGGATGAGTTCATTGATGTTAAAGGAATTAGAGCTTTGGGGAACCAACTCACACCAGAAAAGGTAAAACAAATAGACTTGTTAGCGCCGGAACCTTACGAACCGCAAGAAGAGATACCAGCGGATGAAATAGATGTTCAGGATGAAGTGATCGTCAATAAAGACAGTCAGTTCACACAACAAAAACTTTTTGATGAAACTAATAAGGAAGACGACTGAATTGAAGATCTTATAATTTTTTAACGATAAGTTACCCCAAAAACTATCGTTTTTTCTTAGATTGCTTTAAAAAAATTATGGAATATATTGTAATCGCCCTTCAAATTTTAGTAGGCTTAAGTATCCTGAACGTATGGTTAGTCCAAAATAAAAAAGCCACAAAATGGCGTGGTGGAGAAGCTAAGACCCTTGTTGAAGAATTTCATACTTATGGATTGCCTACCTGGTCATGTTACGCCGTAGGTACGGCAAAGGTTCTATTGGCCATAGGCTTGCTCATAAGTATCCAGTTCCCAATGTTAATGCAGCCTAGTGCCATAGGTTTAGGTGCTTTGCTTGCTGGGTCGGTTATCATGCATATCAAGATAAAAGACCCTTTCTACAAATCAATACCGGCCTTATCCTTTCTCATAGCTTGCGTGCTCATCGCTGTTTCACCTTTCTTTACAGCCTAGCCGTCACTTATTATTTCACTTTTTATTAGTGATTTTACAGGATTAAAGATATATTTTTGCAAGAACTGTATGGAAAAATATTTTGACATATTTATAAGTTCCTTTAGTGATTATTTTAATTATCTGAAAGGTGAAATCCTCGATCCAGACTGGACGAACTATTTCTACTGGTTGATAGGATTATCTTTGCTAGTGATGCTATTGGAAATTGTTTTACCCTGGCGGAAAGACCAGAAAATATTCAGAAAAGGATTCTTTCTTGATGTGTTTTACATTTTCTTTAATTTCTTTCTTTTCTCTCTTGTGGGATACAATGCTATATCCAATGTTGGCGTAGCGCTATTCAATGATTTTCTTGGTTTATTAGGTATAGAAAATATTGTAGCTATAAAGATCGATCAATTACCTGCATTCGCTCAATTACTGATCATGTTCCTCATAGCTGACCTCATTCAATGGTTAGTACATATTCAGCTTCATAAAAATCCAGTGCTTTGGGAATTTCATAAAGTTCATCACTCTATAAAGGAAATGAGCTTTGCGGCACAGTTCAGATTTCATTTTATGGAAACCATCATCTACAAATCGGTTCAGTACATACCGCTTGCCATGATAGGATTTGGTATACAAGAATTCTTCATTGTTCATATGTTCGCTGTATTAGTGGGTCATTTAAACCATGCTAATCTCGGTTGGGACTATGGATTCCTGGGCAAGGTTTTCAATAATCCCAAGATGCACATTTGGCATCATGCCCGGGAATTACCAGACAGCCATCCATATGGGATGAATTTTGGGCTTACGCTTAGTCTATGGGATTATTTGTTCGGAACGGCTTATGTGCCCAAAGAGGGAAAAAATATAGATCTGGGTTTTGAAGACGTAGATGAATATCCAGACAATTTCTGGACGCAGCTCAAGAAACCCTTTCAGAGCTTAAAGTCTAAATAGCACTTGCTATGAGCTTTGCCATGAGCTGGTTCATCTTCTTTCCATGTTCTTTTTGAATATTGACCTGATATCGATCTAATAAAAATTGCATATCCTTATGCGCCAGGGTCACCTGACCATTTTCATCCTCAAAGATCAATATCTTCAAAGGTAACTCTACCGCTATGCTCCTATTCTCCTGCATTAAGGGAATGCCCACTTGCGGATTACCGAACATGATGACATGTGTTGGCCTAAGTTCCCTATCAGCAGAAGCAGCGTTCTTCTGATGGTCGAGTTCAGCCAGGATATCAAGTTGTTGGGCCGATCTTATCTGTTCCTGAACAGCATTGACAGCATCATCAAAAGATAGATTTGAACGTTTAAGAATTATACCTTCATGCTCATTAACCGATGGCGATTCCATTTGCCGTTGATCATTACCGGCGATGTTCTGACTTAAACCGTCCAAGGTTTTGGTCATCGTGCTCAAATCATTAAAACTCACATCATATCTATCTGACAAATAAGTGGTCGATAATCTGTAGAGAAAAGAATGGTTTCCCTTATCAAAAGTTATGATCTTTTGCGGAAGGTCCAGGCCTATCAATTGATCTTTCTGTAATAATGGCGTTCCTAGTTGCGGATTACCAAAATAGATAGCATGGGTGGTTTCCAATGCCAGGCCTTTTTGTTGGGCCATTTTATGGTGTTCAAAATGAGCGACCAGACTTACTTTTTGATTGTTTTCTATGATGGAAAGCAACTTATTGACTGAAACTTTTGCAGGATTTGCGTCATTGATATAATAACCGCCGGGTGCCGGCTTAAAGCCATTATTTTGATCTTGTTGTTCCTCTTTCTGATCTTTACCTTCAGAAGACGAAGTTTTTTTATCAGCTGATCCTGATCGTTTGGGTTGACAGCTCAATACTATTAACGTAAGTAAAAGTGTAAAATAGCGCATAGGTCGATTTTTTTTGTAAAATTAATAAAGCTTGTACT
>CAJXLO010000047.1 GCA_913056525.1 uncultured Psychroflexus sp. | reverse complement strand
ATAAACTCTTTGCATATAAGAGATATACTTGACTATATGGATATTTCAAATTATCGTTTTAATAAGCATCTGGCGCACCTTTCTATTGTCATAAATGAATTAGTAGAAAAAAGAGTTGTTGCGCATAATTACATCAGAACGGTAAGATCCAGTCAAAAGGTGAGCTGTATGAAAAAATGCGAATAAGTCGGCAAAACATCTATAGAGTCAAAAAAGGCTATGCGCATTTTACACTTGAGCATTATTGTCGTTTCTGCAAATACCTTAATTTAGATGCAAATTTTATAAAGGATATACAATGAGAAAACTAATTTTAATGACACTATTTATGAGTAGCACTTTTTGTTTCAGTCAATTAGATATTGTCGAGACAAAAGAAAAAGAGAAAATAGGTAAGGTCAAAAAGGCTTTCACAACTTATGTCGAAACCTACAAACAAGGTGACATTTACACATTTAGATACAAGGATATAAACTATCAGCAGCTAAATGAATGGAAAAGCTTTTCAGTAACAGAAAAATCATTCAAAGAGCTTTACGTTTTAATTTTAAAAAATTTTCAAGATCCACCAGATGATTACATAATGATCAACCTTAAAGGAAAAGGTTCTATTACACTTAACTACACCAAGAATTTAGGTGTAACAAGTTTTTACTTTATGCACGCAGTTGATAACAATACTGACATAATAGGACGGACTACCTATATGAATAAAAAAGACATCAATAAGCTTTTTGGTGTGGATAGATAACCGACAACCTAAGCCGTCAACCTAAATCAAATAAATGAAAAATTAATAATAACCAAATGTTGATAATCAAGTAATTACGCAATAAAAGGAAGTCATACGTTGACTGAAAATCCGTGTGTCCCTGGTTCCCCCGAAGCTTCGGGGCTGGAGGCACCACAAACGACAAACCCTAATTAACTGATAATAAGTTTTTTAGGGTTTTTATAGCTTAAAAGTTCCCACATTGTTACCCACAATTTTAAAAAAATATGTTTTTTAAAATTATGTTATATTAGTAAATTGCCCAAAAATCTATTATGAAAAAACTTTTCTTTATATTTTGTGCTTTAAGCTTAGTTTCTTGCAGTTTAAGAATACCTATGCAAACAAACATTAGTAATCAAACATTGCTAATAACAGATAATAAACCTATAAAAGCTGATTACAATTTAATTTCAGTTATCCCCAATGGCCCAATAAAGCTCGTTACCATACAGCGAAATGGGAGAGAATATGTACAGGAAAAACAATTTGAATATGCATCTGAGACCGCTTTTAAAAAAATGTTTACTAATTATTTTGAAGGGAAATATAATAGCTTTGAAGATAATGTTATTAATATAAAAATTAAATTACTAGATCTTTACATGATACAAAAAAACTCAACTTCTAGTGGAATGACTATAATGACTGGAAACATGAAATATAAAATGGTTGGTGTTGCTGAAATGTCTGTTGATATTAGTTATAAAGGTGAAACCTATACAAAGACTTTAAATATTGAAGCATCTGAGTATAATGAGTCTCAAAATACAAACTACGGAACTTACAGCAAAACTAATCCTACTATGCAAAGGTCTTTATTACTTCAATCTACATTTAATCGCGCTATAATAAAAGTCGATAACATGGTGTCTCAAGTGCTTGGAGTAAATAAAAATAAAGCAGAATAGTTGCAAATTATTTAGTCATTGCTCAGTGGATTGATATTTAAAATTGGTATTGGTTTTTTATCAATAATATTTTGATTAATAGATTGTTGAGGCTTGCCGTTAATTCTATCCATTACGGCTTTATAGGCATTTGCATCTTTGTTTTTGATGGCTTTCTGTATCTGTATCAAGTGCATCAATGTTTCAATGTCTATTTTATCCCTTT
Source organism: uncultured Psychroflexus sp. (assembly GCA_913056525.1). Lineage (GTDB taxonomy): Bacteria > Bacteroidota > Bacteroidia > Flavobacteriales > Flavobacteriaceae > Psychroflexus. The sequence continues at coordinate 13,360 of CAJXLO010000047.1, read as the reverse complement.
GTAATCCTAAACCCGTGGTGCATAATAGAAAAAGTTGTGCAATCTACTAAAAAGTAGTATATTGTCTTGAATACCAGATCACTACAATCATGCACAACTTTGAAGCAAGTTACAAATTAATTTTAAATGAATTAATGAAAATCACAAATAAAGATGAATTTTATTTTAAACCTATCAAACCCAAGTTATCTGATATTGAGCTGGTTAGCTTATTAATTTTAGCTGAATTCAAGTCAATTGATTCTGAACATCAACTTTTTAGAGAATTGAAAGATACTGCACTTGAAAATAAAATTGAGAGAAGTGTTTACAATAGAAGGAAAAGAAAACTCTTTCCATATTTAGAAGAAATTAGATTGAAAATGACTGAAAGATTTAACGAGTTTGAGAACTATTTTGTCGTCGATAGTATGCCTCTTGAAGTTTGTAAATTATCTCGTTCATCACGAAGTAAGATATGTAAAGAACAAGATCATGCACGCCCAAATAAAGGCTATTGTGCTTTACAAAACCTACATTTTTATGGTTACAAGCTTCATGCTGTTTGTTCAATAGAAGGTGTTTTTTCAAAGTTTTGATCTAAGCCCTGCTTCGGTTCACGATATACATTACTTGATAGACATAAAAGAACAAATGACTGATCGTGTGGTTCTTGGAGACAAAGGGTATTTATCTCAAAACGTTCAAATTGATCTATCTGATCAAGCTAATATTGAGCTGGAAACATCAAAACGAAAAAATCAAAAAAAATCAGCCTCAGTTATATCAATTTAAAAGTGAATTTTCAACAGACTAGATCTGTATGGTCTTGTTCAATATATATGGGTTTAAAAATTAAAAAAGCTTCTTTTTCCTTTTCCAGTTATAGCCTTTGAGCCGTAGTGCGGTTCTTAATATGTCTTTCTGGCTTACTACACCTACGATCTTCTTGTTCTCCACGACAGGAAATCGCCTTCTTCTGGAATTGATGAACCGTTCGGCGGCATCGAACAGGTTTTCGTCGGGAGAAATAGTTTCCACACCGGTGGTCATATATTTTTCTATGGTCGTGGCTTCCATTGGCATGTTATAATATCGGCTTTCCGATATTTGCTTGATACAATCGCCTTCTGAGATGATCCCTATCACCTCATGTTTATCATTGACGACCGGACCGCCTGAGATCCTGTTTTTGATCAATTTCTCAACAACATCTATAACGCTATGGTCTTTTTTAAATAATACCATATTCGTGCTCATGCAATCCCTGACTTTGGTCTTTTCTGCCTGCTCGTTTACTTCTCCTACATGTTTTCCCTGAAAGTTCTTAATACCCATTGTTCATTTTTTTGCTGAAGTTACAAAAAATTAACAAAAGTTGAAAGCTGAAAGTTTCTGAGATCTGGCCTGATGAATTTTTCGCTGTCTTTAACTCAGCATTTCTTCCATCTGATCAATTCGCTTTAGCGTTTCTTCTTTACCTATAGTTGCTGCAATATGAAAGATACCGGGACCTTTCATTTCTCCAACTAAAGCAAGTCTAAAGGGTTGCATGATCTTACCAAATCCATATTCGCTTTGCTCGATCCATGATTTAATGTTATGCTTGATGTTGTCTCTGGAAAAATCTTCCTGTTCTTTAACGAGTCCGCGGATCTTATCAAGGCGTTCTCTAATATCGCCTTTCCATATTTTTTTGACCGCTTTAGCGTCATAATTCTGCGGTGCCTGAAAATAAAAATCAGATTGCTCCCAGAGATCTTTGACCTGATCGGCGCGTTCACGGATCTCTTCAATGATAGACCTTGCGGTTTTATAATCTACTGCATAGCCTTTTTCTTCAACGCTATCTATATAAGGTTGTAATAGATGATCAGTAGGTATCTTCTTAAAATACTCATGCTGGAACCACTTTACCTTATCCGGATCAAATACCGCTCCGGCCTTGTGGACACGGTCTAATGAGAATTTTTCTATCAATTCGTCTTTTGTGAAGAGCTCCTGATCATCACCAGCATTCCAACCCAGCATGGCAAGCATGTTAAGCAAAGCTTCCGGCAGAATCCCTTCTTCTCTGTAACCTCTAAAAGTTTCATTACTGGCCGCATTGTTCCATTCTAATGGAAAGACCGGAATACCTAGCTTTTCGCCATCTCTTTTGCTCAACTTCCCTTTCCCGTTAGGCCTTAAAAGTAAGGGTAAGTGCGCAAAGACCGGTTTTTCCCAGCCAAAAGCATCATAAAGAAGTACATGCAAGGCCAGAGATGGCAACCATTCCTCACCACGGATGACATGCGTTATCTTCATCAAATGGTCATCTACGATATTAGCTAGATGATAGGTTGGCATCCCGTCACTCTTAAAGAGTATCTTATCGTCCAGTTCATCAGAGTTGACCTGAACATAACCTCTTACTTCATCTTTGGCGTTTATTTGCCTATTGATAGGCGTTTTAAATCTAATGACATAATTTGATCCTTCCGCTAACTTGGTTTTGAGCTCTTCCTCATCTAAGTGCAGGGAATTGTTCAGCTCATTCCTCGTAATCGGTCCATATTTAAAGATATCGCCTTTGGCTTCATATTCTTTACGCAAGGTTTCCAGCTCTTCTGCTGTATCAAATGCATAATAAGCCTTTCCTTCTTTTATGAGCTGGTCGGCATATTTGGCGTACGATTCTCTACGTTGGCTTTGATAATAAGGGCCAAAGTCGCCTTCTTTCAAGGGTCCTTCATCATAAGGAATTCCACACCAGTTCATCGCATCGATGATGTACTTTTCAGCTTCGGTTACGTAGCGTTTTTGATCCGTATCCTCGATCCTGAGCACAAAAGTTCCCTGATGCTTCTTAGCAAATAGATAATTGTACAAAGCAGTCCTTAAACCGCCGATGTGAAGTGGTCCTGTTGGACTTGGCGCAAAACGAACGCGAACATCTGAAGCCATAGATAATATTTTTGACAAAGATAATTGTTATCTATCAAGCCCCGAAATATCAGAACTTTCTTAGCTTCATTTTTTAAAAATATCAACTTTGGCCGATCAAGATCATTTTGAATACGTGTTTTTATACGACAAGCGATCTCAGACCTTCTGAGGCCGATAGTATTATGTTTATTTTTCAACGATCTGCTATGGAAAGGGATTGAAAAAAGGCTGACAAATGGCTTAGATAACATCTATTTTATTGATAATGATCAGGCGGCTAGTTCCCTCATTTCAGCAGGTACTCTGGAGTTCATCAATTTGAACCAAACAGGTGGTATCAATGCGATGAGCATGCTCAGTGGATATCCGTAGGGCAATTGCGGACTTTCATCGTGGTTTTCTAAAAGTTGATACTTCTTCGATGCGCGATAATGATGATCACTATGACGAGTAAGTTCGTAAAGCACGATCCTTCCTAACCGATGGTTAGCGTTCCAGGAATGGATGTTCCTTACGGGATAATATCTGCCGCTTTTGCGCTTTTTACGACGTAGTCCGTAATGTTCTATGTAGTTGATCGTCTCTAACAGCAAAAAGCCGACCATTCCAACCAATAGGACGAATAGCGTGACCTTCCATCCCCATAAGATAAAAAGGGTGGTAACGTAAATGACCTCTAAGCTAAAAAACCAGAGTTGTTGATTGTACACCGACCAGAAAGAACGTCCTTTTCTTGCTAAAAGTTCCTTTTGTAGATGAACGGCATTTTTTATCTGACCGATAACGGACTGCCACCAGAAAACATAGACCGTTTGGTTGAACTTGGCCGTGGCTGGATCATCCGGTGTCGATACTTTTTGATGATGACCATAATTGTGCTCTAAGGTAAAATGCATATAAAAGCTGGGCAATAGCAATAAGGCTGAGAGCGTTCTGTCAAATGCATTTTCACGATGTCCCAGTTCATGCGCCACGTTGATACCATTGCTTCCTAATACAATACCAACACTAAATACCAGCCCTATGAACTCAAAAATGGACAAGTCAATGAACAATAGCTGATGAATACCTAGTATTAAGATGCCGTATACCCAAAGAACATTGGCGTAAAGCATAATATCATAACGTTTCTGGACCTTTTTTTCCTTTTTTTGATCAGCAGAAAGACCGCTTCTGTTTTGTGGTAGGACAGTTTCAAGGAACGGGATCAATCCAAAGGTATAGACTGGCGTTAGCCACAGCCAAATATCAGCATACCAGATTCCAATAAGCGCGCTAAACGGAATAGTATAAGCTGATAAATACTTGAACCCTTTCATTTTAGGTCATTCTGAAAATTTATTTTCTATCAATCCTAAGAATCGTTCTTCGTACTCTTCTTTTCCTTTCCAGTTATCATATTTGGGTTTAACATCCTGTTCCAGATATTGTTTGGCCTCACGTAGGTCCTTACAATTATTGATGTTCTTTAAACTTTCCTGTAAAGCATCCTTATCTCCGTTAAATAGATGTTTAGTAAAAGCTATTCTATTGTTCAGCCCTAGTTTCAAATCTTTTACTAACTTGGTGTTCAGCGACTTTTTCCTCGGCTCAGACGGCCGCGCTTCATTCCGGGAAGATTTCTTTTTACTTTCAGTTGTTGCACTTTCCTTTTCTTTTGATGAGCTTTCCCTGGATAGACCTTCAGTTTCTGACTGCTCGGGGTGTTCCTTTTTTTCTTCAGGTTCCGCTTTTTCTTGTGCCGGCTCAAAGTCAGGTAGGTCGTCATAAGAAACACCGGGCATTTCGTCCTTGTTTTGTTTGTTTTCTTCCTCTTTGGTCTTATCTTTTTGCATTAATCCATCTACTTCCTCAGTTTCCGGTGGCATTTGTGAGACGATGTCCTTGATCTTTTCCGTATTGGGCTCTGATATGGCCTCGGGATTATACTCGGTTCCATCCGGGTAATGTTCATGGTCGCGTTCCACCTGGAACTTGTCCGCGAGGGTCTGCTTGAACTTTTCTTTTCCTATGGTAGGTTGTAATCCGTCAAAATGCTTATCTGCAAAATCCAGTAGTATCAACTTTTCGTATAGTTCTCCGGCTTCGGTCTTTAATTGTTCAACATTGGCCTTTCCTCTCATTTTTAAGATACGGTGAGCAAGACTGATCAATTCATTTTCCAGGACTTTCTTCATAACTTTTTTTATTATACTTTATTTAGACGAACGAAATTTACTACATTTAAGTTTTAAATGAACTGTTAATTTCATCATACTAAAATACGAATGTTTCTCGAGAATCTAGTAAACAAGGATGCAGATTTTGGCTGGATAGAGGTCATCTGTGGCAGTATGTTCTCCGGCAAGACCGAAGAACTGATAAGGCGACTAAAAAGGGCCAAGTTTGCCCAGCAGAAAGTAGAGATCTTCAAACCTACGGTAGACCATCGCTACGATGAAGATAACGTGGTCTCACATGACGAGAACGAGATACAATCCACCGCTGTTCCTGCGGCCGCTAATATTCCACTCCTGGCTGACGACTGCCAGGTAGTAGGCATCGATGAAGCGCAGTTCTTTGATGACGGGATCGTTAGCGTATGCAATCAACTGGCAAATAAAGGGGTTCGAGTTGTCGTTGCCGGACTGGACATGGACTTTAAGGGAAATCCGTTCGGTCCCATGCCAAACCTCATGGCTACGGCTGAATACGTAACAAAAGTACATGCCGTTTGTACCAGAACAGGCCATTTAGCACAATATAGTTTTAGAAAATCAAGTCAGCAGAACCTTGTTTTCCTGGGAGAAACGGAAGAGTACGAGCCTCTGAGCCGCGCTGCGTTCCATCAAGCTATGAAAGCGCAAAACAGCCAACCTGAGAACAAGACTTCTACAAAAAAAGAAATGCTAAGTTCAAAGTATAAAGATGAATAAAACCCACCTTGTCATTAATAAAAAGGCGTTAAGAGCGAACTATGAACTGATAAGGTCCAAGCTGAACGATGATTGTAGAGTGATAGGAGTTGTCAAGGCCAATGCTTATGGAACGGATGCGATAAGCGTCGCTCAACAATTGATAAATTTTGGGGTGGAACATTTGGCCGTAGCTTATATCGATGAAGGTATACAGTTAAGGAACGCCGGGATCAGTAAGCCGATACTTGTTTTTTATCCACAAATAGATAACTTCAAAGCACTCATAGATCACCAACTTACGCCAAGCATTTATAGTTTTACTGCTTTAGCGGCCTTTAAGGATGTTGTCACCAAAGCTGGAAGAGCTGCATTTCCAGTTCATATCAAGGTCAATACCGGGATGAACCGCCTGGGTTTTGAAATAAGTGAGCTCAAAGAACTAAGTAAACGGCTGGAAGATAAGGTGCTAAATGTCTATGGTGTTTTTTCTCATTTTGCTGCATCAGGAACACCAGCTCATCGCGATTTTACGAGGTACCAGATCGATCGCTTCCAGCAAGCTGTCAACCATTTTAAGCAGGACTTTTCATCGGATATCCTGTTCCATCTCAGTAATTCCAGCGGTATCCTAAGCTATCCGGAAGCCGCATTTAATGCGGTTAGAGCTGGGATCGCACTATATGGTTACGGAAATCATCCGCAAGAGGATAGGCAACTACAGCCTGTCGCTGAGCTCTTTGCGCCTATTATTCAACTTAGAACGGTCCACGCTGGCGATAGTGTGGGTTATGAAAGAGCTTTTATGGCTAAGAAAACTTGTAGGATCGCTACTTTATCCATTGGATACGCTGATGGCATCGGTCGTATTTATGGTAAAGGCTGCGCTATTGTTAAGGTAAACGGTAAAAGTGCACCTACCTGTGGTAATATTTGTATGGATACGATGATGGTGGACGTATCAGGAGTTGATTGTGAAGAAGGAGATATGGTAAAAGTTTTTGGGAACGATCATTCTGCAACTTCTTTTGATGCTTATCAACAAAGTATCGCCTACGAACTGATCACACGCATAAGCGATCGCGTGCCCAGGATCTTAAAATAATAAGGCTTGATCTAAATATGTTTTACCTTTGTGATGTATGGCATCTAATCTAGAACTTCAACTCAAAACCTTACCGGAAAGTCCCGGCGTTTATCAATACTACGATAAAGATGATCGATTGCTTTATGTAGGGAAGGCCAAGAACCTTAAAAAACGTGTTACTTCTTACTTTACAAAACAGCATGAAAGCCATCGTATCGCTGTAATGGTCAAGAAGATAAGGAGTATCAAGCATATCATTGTCAACTCCGAGACCGATGCATTGCTACTGGAGAACAACCTCATCAAAAACCATCAACCACGATTCAACGTCATGTTGCGCGATGATAAGACCTATCCGTGGTTATGTATCAAGAACGAGCGTTTCCCAAGGGTTTTCCTGACCAGGAATGTGATCAGGGATGGAAGCGAGTACTTTGGGCCTTATCCTAGCGTAAGAACAGTGAGGATCCTGCTTGACCTGATACGCGGGTTATATCCTTTAAGGACCTGTAATTATGACCTAAGCGAGGAGAAGATACAGAAAGGAAAATACAAGGTTTGCCTGGAATATCATTTAGGCAATTGCTTAGGTCCGTGCGAAGCTTATCAAACTGAGGAAGATTATAATAGGTCTATACGAGCGATAAAGAAAATCGTAAAAGGAAACTTTAGCGACTCACTGCAGGACTTTAAAAAGCAGATGAAAGATCTGGCCGAAAAGCAGCGTTTTGAAGAAGCACAGGCGATAAAAGAAAAGATCGACCGGTTAGAAAAATATCAGGCAAAGTCCACAGTGGTCAATCCTAAGATAACAGATGTAGATGTTTTTACCATCGTCAGTGATCCGGAGTTCGGTTACGTGAACTTCCTTCAGCTCAAACACGGTGCGATCATTCGATCAAATACCATAGAGCTGAAGAAAAAATTGGACGAAAGCGATGAAGAACTACTAAAATTAGGGGTGACAGAGATAAGACAGCGTTTTTCATCCGATTCTAAAACAGTATACACGCCTTTTGATGTGGACCTTGGCGAAGAGATAAATGTATACGTTCCACAGGTTGGTGATAAGAAAAAGCTGATAGACTTATCAGAAAGGAATGCAAAATACTATCGTATGGAACGTTTCAAGCAGATCAAGATGGTAGACCCGGATAAACATACCAACCGATTGATGGCGCAAATGAAAGAAGACCTTCGACTCACAGAAGAACCCAGACATATAGAATGCTTTGATAATTCTAATATTCAGGGAAGTAATCCAGTCGCTGCTTGTGTTGTCTTTAAAGATGGTAAGGCCAGCAAAAAAGATTACAGGAAGTTCAACATCAAGAGCGTGACCGGACCAGATGATTTTGCATCTATGGAAGAAGTCGTGCATCGGCGTTATAAACGATTACTGGAAGAAGATCAAACCCTGCCACAACTGATCATCGTAGATGGTGGTAAAGGTCAGCTATCATCTGGCGTAAAGGCCTTAGAGCGTTTAGGTTTACGCGGCAGGATCGCCATCATAGGAATCGCCAAGCGATTAGAGGAACTATATTACCCGGGCGATACTTATCCGCTTTATTTAGACAAGAAATCAGAAACCCTGAAGGTGATCCAAAAATTAAGGGACGAAGCACACCGCTTCGGCATCACCTTCCATCGCAAAAAAAGGAGCAAACAAGCACTGGAGACCGATCTTGAGACCATAAAAGGAATAGGGAGGCAAACAGCAGTAGATCTTTTAAAGGAGTTCAGGTCGCTCTCACGCATAAAAAAAGCAACTGAGAAAGAGTTAGCTGAGGTCATCGGTCCGGCAAAGGCCAAACTGGTTTATCAACATTATCAACAAAATGAAAAAGCAACGTTTTAGTTATTTTATTTTTTCATTCTTCGTTTGTGTTTCGCTGTCAATAGCGCAAAAAGATGAGCAAAAGATAGGTTTAGTGCTAAGTGGCGGTGGAGCTAAAGGTCTGGCCCACATAGGCGCGCTAAAGGTGATAGAAGAAAACGATATCAAGATCGATCACATCGCAGGAACAAGCATGGGCGCAATCATAGGTGGTCTATATGCGTCAGGTTACAGTCCGGAACAATTGGATTCCATCTTCAGAAAAACGGATTTTGATGCTATTATACAGGATAAAGTGACCTATCGTTCCCGATCCTTCTTCTCCAGGGAATTTGGTAATAAATATGTAGTTTCCCTACCTTTTGAGAACTTTAATATTGAGATTCCCAGTGGTCTGTCTAAAGGCCAGAACTTTTACAACCTGGTCAAGAAACTTACGCTCATAGCGAATAATGACCGTTTTGAAGATACGGAAATTCCTTTCTTTTGTATCGCTACGAACATAGAGACCGCTCAGGCCGTACAATTGGATCAGGGTTCGCTAGCACATTCCATGATCGCAAGCGGTGCCATTCCCTCTGTTTTCAAACCGGTAATGTTAGATGACCAACTCCTGTCAGACGGCGGTATCACGGATAATTATCCTATTGAAAGGTTACGGGCAAAAGGAATGGACAAGATCATAGGTGTTGATGTTCAGGACAGTCTGGTGCAACGCGATGAACTGCAAAGCGGAATAGAAGTGATCACCCAGATCAATAATTTTAGGACGATAAAAGATATGCGACGAAAGCGACCTAAGACCGACATCTACATAAGACCGGATATTCGTCCTTTTGATATCTTGTCCTTTGATAAAGGAAAGGCCATCATTAAAGCAGGTGAAAAAGCAGCGCGTAAAAAGCTGGATGACCTGCAATTACTGAAAAATAATGCCAATTCTACAAGGTCAGATGCTGTTCCAATAAAAAATGAACTAAGATTAGGGAAGATCATCTTAAAAGGAGACTTTAATTATCCCAGAAGTTATATAACCGGAAAGTTGGACCTTAAAAAGAATACCATGGTCTCTTATGAAGACATTAATCAAGGAATTAACAATCTTAGTTCAACGGATAACTTTAAGTCTATACGTTATCATCTCCAGCCTACAGGAGAAAGGCAAGATATCATCTTTGAGATCCAACAGGACCAAAAAGACCAGTTCCTCAAGTTCGCCGCTCATTACGATGACCTTTACAAAGGAGCGATATTAGTCAATTTAACACGAAAAAGCCTGATCTTCGAGAACGATATGAGCTCATTGGACTTGATCCTGGGCCAGAACTTACGCTATAATTTTAATTATTATATCGATAAAGGGAATTACTGGAGTATAGGGTTACGGTCAAGGGTCAATAGATTTGAAGATAATGTGGACTTTGAGTTCCTGGAAGAGAATTCTCAACTATCGAACCTGGATGTCAATCAGATCCGATTAGACTTTTCTGATCTTACCAATCAGTTCTATCTGGAAACCTACTACAAGAAAATGTTCAATTTAAAATCAGGAATAGAACATAAGAGCATAAAAGCTTCTACAAGAACTGTTCTTTCTAATGTAGACCCAGATGATGAAAACCCGGAAACCATCATAGAAGATGATGACCTGCTTAGCCTGTATGGTTCTTTGAACTTTGATTCCCTGGACGATCCGCATTATCCGCGTGAAGGTGCTTATTTTAAGGGAAAGTTCAATTTCTATTTTGCTAATTTGAACGGTGATATCTCTGTTGAGGATTTTTCTATATTCAAAGGAGCTGTAGGTGGTTATGTTCCGTTACATGATAAGGTGACAGCGCATATAAGCTCTGAGACCGGTTTTCGAGTAGGAAGTGAAAACCTCAACGGTCTTAATTTCTTTTTAGGGGGTTATGGTAATAAGACCATCAATAATTTCAAACCTTTTTATGGCTATGATTTCTTTACGCTTTCCGCCGATAGCTATATCAAAGGTCTTGTGGAAATAGATTACAATTTTTACAAAAAGAACCGCCTGATCCTCAGTGGTAATTTCGCTAATGTGGAAGATGATATTTTCGCTACTGGTGAATGGTTTACTGAACCCGAATTCAGCGGATACGCCATTGGCTATGGCTGTGATACGATCCTGGGTCCAATGGATGTGAAATATGCCTATTCTCCGGAAGTAAAAGATGGACTGCTATATTTTTCCTTAGGCTATCGTTTTTAACGAATGTTGATTTGATTTTTATTTTCTACCTGAATTAACGATATTTGAATAAACTATTGAGAATATGCCTTTTTATCATCAACTTGGTAAAATTCCCCATAAAAGACATACGGTATTTAAGAAGCCGGATGGTAGCCTTTATTATGAACAACTATTTGGCACCATCGGATTTGATGGGATGTCATCCCTGATCTATCATGAACATCGACCTACACAGGTAAAATCTGTAAAAAAAAGAAATCAGATGACACCTGATATTGCAGAAGCTAATAATTTAACTTCTTATATATTTAGAGGTTTTGAAATAAAGCCGGAAGATGATTATCTAAACAGCAGAAAAGCGGTTTTACATAACAGCGATGTTACCATTGAGTTAGCTGCGCCCAAACAATCTACTAATGATTATTTTTACAAGAATGCAGATGCCGATGAGTTGCTATTTGTTCACCGGGGAAAAGGAACGCTACGAACTTTCTTAGGCAATATTCCATTTGAATATGGGGATTATTTGATGATTCCCAGAGGTATTATCTACAAGATAGATTTTGATACGGAAGATAACCGGTTATTTATCGTAGAATCGCGTCATCCTATTTATACGCCTAAACGCTATCGCAACAATTTTGGTCAATTATTAGAACATTCCCCTTATTGCGAGCGCGATATCAGAAGACCGCAAGACTTAGAAACACACGATGAAAAAGGTGATTTCCTGATGAAGGTCAAAAAGCAAGATGCCTTATTTGATATCACCTACGCCACGCATCCGTTTGATGTAATAGGTTATGATGGATATAATTATCCGTATGCTTTTTCCATCCACGATTTTGAACCGATCACTGGAAGAGTACATCAACCGCCGCCAGTGCATCAAACTTTTGAAACCGGCGCTTTTGTGGTTTGCTCATTTTGTCCGCGTTTATATGATTATCATCCGGAAAGTATTCCAGCGCCTTATAATCACAGTAATATCGACAGCGATGAAGTGCTTTATTACGTTGATGGTGACTTTATGAGCAGGAATCATGTAGAAAAAGGTTATATTTCGTTACATCCGGCCGGCATTCCACACGGACCACATCCTGGAGCTGCTGAGCGAAGTATCGGTAAAAAAGAAACCGAAGAACTCGCGGTGATGGTAGATACCTTTAAACCTTTACAGGTGACCAAAACCGCTATGCAAATCGCTGATGGTAGTTATTATAGATCATGGTTGGAGTAATTAACAATTTAAAAATAAGTTCTATGAACAAAGACCGGGAAAGTATCAAAAAAGCCTTTCAGTTATTTGAAACCGGAAAAATAGATACTTTTGAGGTTGGTACAACAAAAGGTCTAAAGCAAATACATCATTATATTTTTGAAGGTATTTATGATTTTGCTGGAAAAATAAGAGGGCAAAATATCTCTAAGGGTGGATTCAGGTTTGCCAGTGCACTTTACTTAGATGAAGTCCTGAAAAAAATTGAGCAAATGCCGGAACACAATTTTGAAAATGTAGTAGCGAAATATGTCGAAATGAACATCGCCCATCCTTTTTTAGACGGAAATGGCAGGTCCATGCGTATTTGGCTGGACATGATATTGAAGAAAAGCCTGGGTCAAGTTGTTAACTGGCAGCATGTTGATAAAAGCCTTTACCTGCAAGCTATGGAAAGAAGTCCGATCAACGATCTGGAATTAAGAACATTGTTATCAGATCATTTAACCCGCAAGATCAATGATAGAACGATCATTTTTAAAGGTATAGAACAATCCTATTACTATGAAGGCTATAGAAAAGAGGATGATGAACTATACTATTTTTAACCATACAAAACTTTTAAAACCAAAAACTTTTATGATATGAGCACAGATACAACAAGTCAACAGTTAACTAAAGAAAATCCGGAAGCAGAAGATTTCCTCCCGATATTAGGAACCGATTTCGTGGAACTTTTCGTGGGAAATGCGAAGCAGTCCGCTTACTATTATCAAACCGCCTGGGGTTTCCAGCCGGTAGCCTATGCTGGATTAGAAACCGGAAAAAAGGACAGAACCTCTTACGTGCTACAACAAGGCAAGATCAGATTGGTCTTGACCAGTCCTATGGATGAAGGCGGTGAGATCAATGCGCATATCAACAAACATGGTGATGGCGTGAAATTTATCGCCCTATGGGTTGATGATGCTACAAAAAGCTATAAGGAAACCACCAGTCGTGGTGCAAAAAGCTATCAAAAGCCAACAACAGTGGAAGATGAACATGGTAAAGCCGTGATCTCCGGTATTCATACCTATGGGGAAACCATTCATCTTTTTGTCGAAAGAAATGAATATGAGGGTGCTTTTTTACCGGGTTACAAAGCCTGGAACCCGAATTATAAGACCAAAGATGTTGGATTGAAGTTCATCGATCA
>CAJXLO010000046.1 GCA_913056525.1 uncultured Psychroflexus sp. | reverse complement strand
ATCTTCGCAAACTACTCCAATTTTCGTCAGATGAATTGTAAGGATGATAAAGGTCATATCAATAGCGGAGTTCTTCGAGTCTGATAGGATCCCAGGAAAAGATAAAAAACACATCAACTACGCCAATGGTCGCTGTATACAAAAGGTTTCTTCTCCAAAACCTTGGGTCTTACCTATATAATGAAGTTCAGACAATACCTAATTAAAACAAAATGGTTTTTGTAAACTGATCGCATTCTCTACATTTGAAAAATGAACGCAATTGAATTCGGTTATTAACCGATCATAGAACAAGCCTATGCGCTATTTCATTTCCAGGAACCAAAATACAGTCAAATGATAGAAAGAATATATGTGGCGGCGACCAGTCAACACGTAGGAAAGACGACCTCGACCTTGGGATTGGTCCATGCTCTTCGCAAGAAAAATATCAATGTGGGCTACTGTAAACCCGTAGGACAACAATTCCTGGATCTGGAAAACTATCAGGTAGATAAGGATGCTTTTTTGTTTTCCGGCGTGATGGACTTTGAACTGGTTTCTGACATCCATAGTCCGGTCATTCTGGGCAAAGGGGCAACGGCAAATTATCTGGATGACCCAAGCCATCAGAATTATCCGCAGAAGATACTCAAGGCGAAGGAAGTTCTGGAAGACAATTATGAGCTCGTGGTCTATGAAGGTACTGGCCATCCCGGCGTTGGAAGTGTTTGTGATCTATCTAACGCTGATGTCGCTGAACTCATAGGCGGTAAGGTGATACTGGTCGTGGAAGGTGGTATCGGGAATACCATCGATAAGATCAACTTAAGCTTATCATTGTTCCGGTCCAAAAATATTCCCATTCTTGGTGTTATTGTCAACAAAGTTCGTCCGGAGAAACAGGATAAGGTCCATAAATACGTCAAGAAATACCTGGTTAAACAAAAATTACCCTTATTAGGGGTCATCCCATACGATAAGACGATGGCCTATCCTTTACTGCACACCGTTAAAAGCGCGGTTAACGGTGAAGTGATGGCCAACGAGCACAACCTCAACAATCAAGTGGCGAACACCATAGACTCTTCCCTGATGGAATTAGAGGAATTAACCAATTATGAGCATTTAATGTTGATTATCAGTTCGCGTAAACTTCCAGGTGCCTTGAAAAAGATACGCGAATTCGAGATGTACAACAATTTTAAAAGATCACCACTTTCCGGTATTATCCTGACCTACCACAAGTTCATCGATGAAGCATCGCGACAATATATCGATGAGCACGAAATTCCGGTCATCCATACACAAATGGATACCTATGGCGCTGTAATGAAGATCTCCAGGATCGAAGTGAAGATCAACCCGCGAACACCCTGGAAGATCCATCGGGCGGAAGAATTGATCTCTGAACATGTGAACCTTGACCTACTTTGATACCCGAACAATTCAGGTTTGATGTATCAATAAAATGTATCCTTGTGTATTTTAAGGTCGACTTTCAATTTGCTTAATGGTAGCATTTCTTGATTAAACGGATGTTAGAATGATCATTATTAAGGACAAGCGAAACCACGAAGAGTCCGCTTTCCTTAACGCTTGATAATACGCTTGTTCATTATTTTCCCGGATGCTGATTCGATCCGTAATATATAAACGCCGGTTTTTAGCGAACTTACATTGATAGGCTGCGAGAGGTCTTCGATATCATTAACAAGACGACCACTTATGGAGTAGATCTTCATCTTTTGTAAAGTCATATTGTCGTTCACCTCAAGACGAAATCTCTCCTTAACCGGGTTGGGATATACGCTTACATCACCGAGCGCATTATCCTGAACACCCAAATTACAGTCCACACCCCAATCCGGCTTAAAGCTATCTTGTAATGGTGAGAAATCGGAAAATTCCGCTGGTTCTGTTGGGATCTGCTCTACACACCAATCGGATATGTCTTTGTTAAATGCAGATGCAAATGAGAACATATAACCCATATCTGTAACATTACTCACGTCCCAGCTGTTGAGGGGTTTGTTGAATGAAGTAGCACTACTAAACATGAAATGCATATCGGTTACATTGCTCACATCCCAGTTGTTAAGCGGTTGGTTAGATGAAATTGCATTCCAAAACATAAAGCTCATATCGGTGACGTTGTCCACATTCCAATTATTTAAAGATTTATCGAAGGCTGAGCCATCAGTTAGATCTCCTCAGAACATAAAGCTCATGGCGGTCACATTGCTCAAATCCCAATGGTTGATCTTTTGATTAAAATCAGTGAACTCGAATAAATTGCTCATATCCGTAATATCGGACATACAGGTCAAGGCAATTTGTGGTTCATTGATATCGTTGGCAATCAAAGCATCCTATTGGGCTCTCGTTCTTTTCGTAAAAGTTTGTTTCCCGTTAATCGTGACCGTTCCGGTATCACCAAAGTTCGCGTCCAGGCATTTGCAAGTGCCGTTCTCGAAATAGAAATCCGGGTTGTTCTGAGCATTGAGACCGCTTGTCATCAATATAATGAAAATGAAGTTGAATAAAGTGACTGTCATAATGAAAGGTATAATTTATTAAAATCAATAAAAAATGGCCTTCCACCAACAAGATGTAGATAAATTCAATATTAAGTTTTATCTAAGCCTTTAGCTATTAGTCCTTAAAGGCTCAATGACATCTTGGTAAAACCTAAAGGAAACCGGTAATAACAGTTATATTGGAGCAATACTTTCATAGCATTTACTTTAACATTACTTATCAAGGTCAATAGTTTTTAATGTAAGGATATGGCCTAAAACAGATGCTATTTGTTTCATAGCTTATGTCCAATAATTTACAACTCGATCATAAATAACTTAAGAAACCACCAGCCATGAATGACAAAAGCCACCGTTCCCAGTGGCCATTGAATAGGTCGGGTTAGTTAGATCAAAAGTTGGTTTTACTATTTAAGCTTTTTGACCCCATAAACCGCTCCGGCGATCAGGCCAAGGGCGACGATAGAGGAAATAGGTGCGGGTTGGGAATCGTTCTGACTGTCATCAAAGCCGGGTAATTGGGTAAATCCTGTGCTCGTGACCAGTAATAGGCCGATCAGGAGTATTACTTTCTGAATGTTCTTTTTTGTGTTATTCGTCATTGATATGTTTTTTAGTTAAGCTCCTGTTTCTTGCTTACGAACCAGGAGCTTAATCGTTCTATTTATTTTTTTGTCTAAAATCTTTTATCTTAAATCCAATATCTTTTCGTTTTCGACCATTATTTAATGATCAATTGTTCCATAACGGATTGTCCGCCTTGACCAACTTCGATGAAATACACACCGGTTTGTTGCCTACCGATGTTTAGGCTAGCCTTACTATTATCGCTTAGTTCTGATTTCATCTCAATCACGCACTGTCCAAGGATATTGTAAAGACTGATGTTCACTTCACCGCTCATATTGGGTGCTTGTATAGTTATTTGATCTTTATCCACCGGATTTGGATAGACCTTGAAATCACCAGCTACTTCGTTGTCCTCAACTCCAAAGGTCTCTATCTCGAATGCGATGCTAAATCTATCCGTAGCTACACTTCCCGGTGAACTTGGATCGGCCGTAAAGCTGATTTGATTCTCTCCTTCATTCAATAAGGTCTGAACACCAGTGTGGTTATCGATTAGGTAGGCACTTACATATTGCGGCATATTACTTAACGTCGTAACGAAGGTATAATCCATAGCGGTATAACCATTTACAAAGATTGCTAAGGTCTCGCCGTCAACCGGCATCGCTCTTTTCTCTATGGTCAGGTATTCACTATTGTTCACCCTTGCCAGGTTCTCATCCGGATTGCCCAACTTATTAGCGTCCTCGATCGTAACGGCATTTGCAAATTGATCATTAAAGTCTATTTGTAATGCGTCAGATTCTAGCTCATCATTATTAAGGTCAGTAGTTTTGTATAATTTTAGGTTTATTGAGGATAAGTTGTTATCGCTAAAAACGGCTGTTGGTGAAGGACTAACATCCTTTGAAGCTTCAGTAATCTCAAGACCAGCTGCTGCACTACTCGTGGTCTGTACGAAGAAGGATTGACCCGGCATGACGTATTCATTAGCATCTGATGTGATCGCAGTGCCACCGCTCGTGCCTGGCACAAAAGTGCCTCCCGAGCTTAATTGAACTGCGACGTATCCACCTCTTAAACTAATATTTGGATCCCAGACCCAATAGTAGTTCGTATTGATATTCGTAGTGTTTGTATTGGACATGACAGTGTTCATATTAACGATAGCCTGATAAGGGTTCCCCACCAAAATGTAATCATCTAAATTGTTGTTAATGGTCAATGTTAGATTTCCTGTTAAAAGTGAACCCGTTGCTCGCAAAGTTACATCGCTATTTGGACCAAAGTCAGCATCACCGGGAGCGGCATCCAGATTATAGTTCCTATCACCACGGATGAATATCCTATAGGCTTCTCCTGCAAATAGTTTTCTTGCACTCGTGTTCGGAATCTCGTCCCAGGCCTGACTTTGATCAGCGCCGGTATAGGTGTTGTCAAAGGTGTACATCGATGGATTACCCGAGATACTGGCATCAAACCCATTGTTACCGTTCACATCACCGGTAATATGCGTTCCAAAACCAGACGGCGAATCACCATTTTCTTGCCAGTTGTCATAGATTGGTCGTATTGAATTCACAGCTGAGGTCAGGAACCTAAAAGCTCGTGTATCTTCTGTTGCAACGGGAATAAAACGCTCTACGGTAACTCCACGAGAGATCGTTCCTGAAAAACTATCCAATTGTCCTGTAGTGTTCGTGTTGCTCTTGAACACCATATCACCATCATTATCAATATCACCTTGAACTTGTAGAACACCTTCCACATCGAGTTGTCCACTTATTTGAACTGTAAGGTCGTTAAGAGATGTTGTGCCAGTTAAGGAAGTGACGCCATCTACGGCTAATATGTTATCAGTATTTGAAGATATACCATTACTGGGATCTGCCGGTGTCCAGGCATTGTCATAAAATAAATAATCATCATAAATGACCACATTATAGTCTTCAACTTCACCTAAGGTATTATTACCACAAGGAGTAATGTTAGGAGATCCATTAGGATTGTTGATACGGATGCGCATTCGAGTAACTCCTAAACTAGCGTTTGTCGGTATATTAATATTACCACCAAATGGGTAGATGTTGAAGTTTCCAGAAAAAGAAGCAGTTTCTATGACCTTTTCACCAGCATCTGAAAAGTCACCATCCTGATTAAAATCTATCCAAGCAATAACTTTGTCTCCATTGTAAACTAAATCACCCTCTTCACGAACACTAAGCGTATAAGAACTACCTCTCGAAACAGGTGTATACAAACTTGTAAAATCAGAATATCCCGAATGACCTGTTGAACCATTATTGATCTCATTGAATACAACGGAGTCTATACTAGTAAATGTATTACTTGGAGCAACCTGCGTAGCCCTGGCATCACAGTAATCTGGTTCGAATGCTGTTCCTATGGCAAAACTTTGGTCATTGATATCAAAGAATACATTATCCGCTGCTTTGACCATAATACGGGCACTGCTAGTTTCTATATCAGGGACGATTATGTCTTCTGTTCCATCATTTGGTGTATTATCAGTCAGTAATGTGTTATAGGTTTGACCGGCGTCCGTAGATAGCCATATATCAACTTCCTGGGCGTTAACTCCATTCGGGTCATCTGTGTTGGCTACATCCCATGTTATGGTCTTTGTACTATTCGCTACCCATGGTTCCTGTAAAGTGCTTTGTGAGGTGACCCTAAAAGGTCCGGCCGTATCATCCACGGTTATGGTTAGGTCCTCGTGAGCTACCTGACCACCTAATATATTGTTATCTCTGACAATGACCCCAAAATCCATATCTCGTGCGACGCTCGGCAATACTTCCCAAGTGTTCGAGTAATTATTTTCCAATAAAGATTCCATAGAAGGAAAATACCGAAATGGTTCGGTTTTAGGTAAGAACACCCTGAAACTCGGTCCGGATGTTGAAGTGGATTGTGGTGGCATGGGTACATTCGGTACCACATCGTTATTTATTTGTTCCCAACTGTAGGTCAGTGCATCATTATTGGCATCGGTGGCATCTGCTTCCAGTTTAAACGGAGTGCTCTTAGGAATGGTCTGGTCTGGGATACTTTGAACAACGGGTGCATCATTGGCGATTGTAATCTCTTGTGCACAACTACCGGTACCGACCGCAAATGTACTACTAACCTCTAAAAAACTTATATAATGGAACATAGCATCTGACTGACTTTGTACATTTGGTGGTGCAATACCGGCATAACTCATGATCGTACTGCCAGAGCCGGGTTCCATCGCGGTATTAAAATTTTCGTTAACATTACTACTTTGAGTGTGGTTTGCACCAAATTGATGACCTAACTCATGTGATAATACAGATACATTATAAATATCTCCAACAGGATTTGGAAGCCCTGATACAGCTTCAGCTTTATAACCAAATTGAGGAGGAGCACAAACTGATGGTAATCGAGCTAAACCTCCATTAGCAGTGCATAAAACATGACCGACATCATAATTCCCATACCCTATGATATTATCTATCACTGTCTGATTTTGACCTATTATAGTGACCGTGTCATTATTCGTGAAAGGGTCATTGTTTGCATTACCGAGAAAAATGAGCTGATCATTATTTGCAACTAATTGCAGAGTTATCCCAAAATCTCTTTCATAAATTTCATTTACCCGGTCTATACTCACAACGATTGCCGCTTGTACAGCATTCCTAGCCGCTATACTGGTATCTCCAGCAGAAAAACCGGCTTGCTGTAAGTGAAAGTCTGAGTACTCTACAGTGGTTGATACTGCAAGCGAGTAGCGTCTTAAGACACCATCCTCAATGAACTTTGGAACATTCCCACTATCCGTGGATTTGCCGGTGGTAGTTAAGTCATCCACCTCACATTTAAAAACCTCTGAACCATCATAATAAGCATTCTTCTGACTAAAGACCATATAAAGATTTGAATTTCTAGCATAAGGATTGATAAAAGTTGTTCCATCTTTTGATCCTATAGTCATACCATAAAAGCTATTTGGTGTAAGTGTTATTCTGATCCGATGAGATCGATTGGCAATATTTCTTCCTACATAACTATTAACATCGGGTAGACTATTGTCTAAATCTCTAGCCATAGTTTGCACAGAAAACATTTCAAACATGTCCCTGCCGCCATTTCCATTTGGTACTTGTAACATAACAGATGAATCTACACCTTCCAGACGCTGTGGTGCGTCATTCAAATGATCAGCTATTGATGATTCGTCTAAATTGTAATAGGTCGCTTGATCGATTTCTGATTTATAATCAATAACGTTTTCTTGAGAAACTTTATTGATTCTACCCTGACTCCAAAAGTCAGTATCTTGTGCATTTAAAATAGATGTTGATGTTAAAATTAACAAAAAAATAAAAATAGTTTTCATAATAAAATAATAAATAATTTTTCAAATATTAATTTTTGATTTTTATTTTAATATCCGTATAAAAATATTTTAACTTATAATTAACATATATTTACCTTTACTTATTGAGAGAATTCTCGTAAAAAATATCCTCTGTCTCCTTCATGAATAAAAAACATTTCAATAAAATGAACGATGAAGAACTGCTAACAGAAAAAAAGAAGCGCAAGCGTTCAAAAATGTATCATAGGCTCGCCATAGGAACTCTTGCCGGCATTCTTATTTACAGTTAATTTCCTGGAGTCTTTCCTCTGAGAAAAATATCGGATTTTTAGTTCTCATGTTATTCCCGGTTGAGGTAATCTAAAAACTTTTCAAAAGTCCCAAAAATGATCAGGAGCTGAAAGAAGTTCTGAAAGATCGCCAACTGGATTAAACCAATCTTCATCAGCCTCAATTTTGACCCGTATGAAAAATTAGTGCAACTTCGCTGCTTAGCTAAGTTTAATCAACAAAAAAAAGCGAATCTTAAAAAAAATCCGCTTTAAAGAAATCAGTTAAAACCAAAAACTAAGATTTTACATTATTGTCTTTCAAATGCTTTGCTAAAAAGCCCATCATCGCGCGGTAAAGGTCCATTCTGCACTCTTCTTTGCTAAAGCCGTGACCTTCGTCATATTTGACCATATAAGGAACTTCTACGCCTTTTGCTCTTAGTTTTTCCACGATCTGATCGCTTTCATCAATATTAACTCTCGGATCATTGGCTCCCTGAACGACAAAGAGTGGTTTTTTAATTGTATCGATATGAAAGACCGGCGATACTTCTTCCATAATTTCCTTTTCCTCGGGAACTTCAGGATCATACCATACGGTTTTCAAAATATCTAAATAAGGTTTCCAATACGGCGGAATGGTTTCCATGAACGTAAATAAATTTGAAACGCCTACGTAGTCGATCCCACAAGTATAAAGGTCAGGCGTTTTGGTCAATCCGCGTAAAACCGCATAACCGCCGTGACTGCCGCCATAGATCGCCACTTTGTTTTTATCGACCCAACCCTGATCGATCACATATTGCAATCCATCTTCAACATCATCCATAGCTTTACGACCTACCTGGCCAAAACCGGCTCGTAGAAACGCTTTTCCGTATCCGCCGCTAATTCTAAAATTAACTTGTAAAGTGGCATAACCTCGACTGGCAAATAATTGCGCTTCAGGATTAAATCCCCAGGAATCGCGAATGCCTTGCGGTCCGCCATGCGGATTGACAACAACTGGAACCGGTCCATTTTCTGCTTCTTGCGGTAAAGTGATATAGCCATGGATATCCAGGCCATCTCTGCTCTTAAAAGATATCGGTTTCATGGTGGCCATATCTTCTTCTTTAAGTTGTGGCATCAGATCGAACAAGAGCTTAATTTCGTCTTTTTTCACATCATAGGAATAGTATCTTCCATATAGTTTATCACTGGTAACGTAGATGAGGTACTGAAGCTCATTATCCGTTTTATCGGCAATGCTAAAGCTGTAATCTCCAAA
The DNA here is from genome assembly GCA_913056525.1 of uncultured Psychroflexus sp. Lineage (GTDB taxonomy): Bacteria > Bacteroidota > Bacteroidia > Flavobacteriales > Flavobacteriaceae > Psychroflexus. Next base: position 7,141 of record CAJXLO010000046.1, on the reverse strand, counting down.
GCGTTTTTTGAGCTTTTTATGCAGCTTCTTGTAATATTTACTTATCGGTACGATCTGACCTTTCTCGCCGTTATAGCTTACGTAATCCAGTTCCCAATTGCGATGTCTGGAAATAGAAGCGCCACCGGCATCATATTCATCATGTGCAAATATTTCTTCAATGACTTCTTTTTTGGCCAGATCATATTTGTAAATGGCAGCTTTATCAGTCTCTAAATTAGAAAGCACATAAGCATCATGCGGATTATCAGTAGCGTAATCAAAACTGATAATACTAAAGGTATCGTCCCAGTTAGTCGTGTGTATCAACTGATATTCGCCGGGCTCAACCGCATAGTAAAACGCTGTATTTACCCCATTTTTCAATCGCATAAATCCTCTTAGATCGCCGTCTTTATCAAATTCATAGCCCATGATCGGATTTTGGATGTCCTTGTTCTCATACAACTGTTCCAGCTCGCCCGTTTTGATATTGATCTTATAGGGATCGAAGACCTTAGGGTTGTTCTTGTTCATCGAGATGACCATATGTTCTTTATCATCTTTAAGTAAAGCAAGAATGTTTACTTTAACATCTTCATAAGGCGTTAATTCTTTCTGATTATTGCCATCTACATCTACCGCAAACAAATGGTAATTCTCATTACCACCTTTGTCCTTTACATAGATGAGGCGATCTTCATTCGCCCATCCATAACCGCGGATCAATTCTTCACCTTCTGTAATCACGCGTTTGACCTCATCAGTCTTCGTGTTCTTGATATACACATGGTTCTTAAGGTTCTCATCCTTTTTTCGATAGCTCAGGTAAGTGCCATCCGGGGAAAGTTGGAAGCTGGAAGAAGCCGGCTTAGCAAAATAATCTTCCACCGAATATTTGTAATCGCCGGTTTCCTTATCGGCCAGGGCTCTTAGTTCATCTTCCGTGCTGGGTAGCGACGGATCGCCCGGTTTTTCAAGTCCACCTCTGTTCAGGGTCAGTTCCATTTCCATTCCCTGTTGTTTGAACGTGCCTTTCATGGTATCACCTTCCACTTTAGCATTGTAAATGATTTGGCCGCCCATCACGGACATTTCCAGATCATTACCATCCAGAGTCACTTTATCTACAGGAATATCGCTAGCTCCTTGCGATGGACTGTCCATTGTTGCTTTTAGTTCATCTCCTTCACCGCTAAAGTGAAACACAAGTGGTATCTCCTGTCCCATAGCATTGAGCGTACCGCTCCAATCTCCTTTGATCGTTTGTGCTTTTGTCATAGTAAAAATGCACAAACATAACACAACCCAACTGGTTTTTAAATGCTTCATTGTCCTGTTTTTATAACTTATACATCATTAGTAGGAAAAATGCTTTTTTGTTACATTTAAAATGATGAAAGTATTATTCCTATGACCTTTTTGCTGTCTGACCAGAAGTCACAAGGATCTGGAAGTATCAGCTTTAGAAGCGGATAAGTTTTTTCATTGCGCTTGTCAAGGTTCTTCTTAAGTTTAGTGTATCAAAATGGTCAAACTGCTGGTATCAAGATAAAACCAATTTTTAATTCTCTATATTTGAACAGTTCAAACATTGCCCAAAATTAAGAGCGATGGTAAAGGTCTTTTATGCAATGGATCCTCTACATTTTAACCTATCCGATCATTTGGCTGGTATCATGTCTTCCATTCAAAGGATTGTATTTCGTATCGGATATTGTATATATATTGATATACAAGGTCTTGGGTTATAGAAAAAAAGTGGTGCGGTCCAATCTGAAACTGGTCTTTCCCGGGAGATCAGAAAATGAGATAGCAGCCATAACATCAAAATTCTATCATCATTTGTGTGATATGATGCTGGAATCCGTTAAATCACTTACCATAAAGGAAAAGGACATTAAAGAACGTTACCGATTTACAAACCTGCAGCTTATCACCGATCTTGAAAAAAGGGAGAAAAGTATTGTTCTGATGTGTGCCCATTACGGCAGTTGGGAATGGATCTTCATACTCCAGCGATATGTTAACCATAAGGGATATGCCGTCTACAAAAAGTTAGGCAACCGATATTTTGATGGTTTGGTAAGAAGCATCAGGGCAAAATACGATACGGACCTGATAACCACGAAAGAAACATTCGACGTTCTGGAAAGGTCACAGCGTTCCAACGAGCTCAGCATTTGTGGATTCGTATCCGATCAGTCTCCTAAATATCAGAAGGCCTTACATTGGAATAAGTTCATGGGAATAAAAGTTCCGATGCACACCGGAGCAGAACATTTAGCGAAAAAGTTGGATATGGCCGTTGTCTTCTTTCGGGTTAGACGTATCAAACGCGGATATTATGAAACCACTTTCGAGACACTTGCGGAAAACCCCAAGGAATTTGCTGATTTCAAGATAACGGACATGTTCTTTGAACGCGTTGAAGAACAGATCAAAGAAGCGCCACAATATTATTTATGGACTCATAAACGCTGGAAGCATAAAGATAAAGTCCCACAAGAACATTAGTGAAGTTGATGGATTCTTTTCCGTTATCGATGTAGAAATTACAAGAAAGAAATAAGTTTTCCATGGAGTCACAAAGTTCACAGAGAAAATTCGCTGAGATTTTATAACTACAAACACCACTTACTTCTAATAGGATATTGCAATACTTACTGACCTTGGCCTAAGGAAAACGCCATTACCGCTGTGTCCTTCGTGGCTTTGTGGTGTAAGACGATACATATATGATTATCTAAGACCGCGTCAACTTCTTATATTTGATACGTTTAGGAATCACATCACCGCCTAAGCGTTTCTTCTTATTCTCCTCGTAATCCGTAAAGCTGCCTTCAAAGAAATAGACCTGTGAATTCCCTTCAAAGGCTAAAATGTGTGTACAGATACGATCTAAGAACCATCTATCGTGTGAAATGACCACCGCACATCCGGCAAAGTTCTCCAGCCCATCTTCTAAGGCTCGTAAAGTATTGACGTCAAGGTCATTCGTGGGCTCATCCAATAAAAGTACGTTTCCTTCTTCTTTAAGTGTCATCGCCAGGTGTAATCTGTTGCGCTCACCGCCGGAAAGCTTGGCTACCTTTTTGTTCTGTTCGCTACCGCTAAAATTGAAACGGCTCAAATAAGCGCGTGAGTTGACTTCGCGTCCACCCATTTGGATCAGGTCCTGACCTTCACTAAAGTTTTCCCAAATCGTTTTCTCCTGATCGATATTAGAATGCTTTTGATCAACATAAGCGATCTTGGCGGTCTCTCCTACTTCAAAAGTTCCTGCATCCGGTTCTTCTTCACCCATGATCATCTTAAAGATCGTGGTCTTTCCCGCACCATTTGGTCCGATCACGCCTACTATTCCGGCTTGTGGTAATTTAAAGTTCAGGTCTTCATAGAGCAATTTATCATCAAATGACTTGCTTACGTTCTTCGCTTCGATCACTTCGGTTCCTAATCGCGGGCCGTTCGGGATATAGATTTCCAGCTTTTCATCCAATTGTTTCTGGTCTTGACTGGCGAGCTTATCATAATTCTTTAAGCGCGCCTTTTGCTTGGTTTGTCTGCCTTTAGGCGACATTTTTGCCCATTCCATTTCGCGTTCTAAGGTTTTTTGACGCTTAGAGGCTTGCTTTTGCTCCTGCTCCATCCGCTTGGTCTTTTGTTCTAACCAGGATGCATAATTGCCTTTCCATGGAATACCTTCTCCTCTATCCAGCTCTAATATCCATCCGGCTACATTATCTAAGAAATAACGATCGTGGGTAACGGCGATAACTGTACCTTGATATTGTTGTAAATGATATTCCAGCCAATTGACAGATTCAGCATCCAGATGATTAGTTGGCTCATCTAATAGTAAAATATCCGGTTTTTGTAATAATAGTCGGCAAAGCGCCACTCGTCTCCTTTCACCACCAGACAGAACGCTTATTTTTTTATCAGATTCAGGTGTTCGTAATGCATCCATCGCCAGTTCGAGCTGACTATCTAATTCCCAGGCATTTACCGCATCGATTCGATCTTGCAACTTGGCTTGTTTGTTCATGAGTTTTTCCATTTTATCCGGATTCTCATAAACTTCAGGCTTGGCAAAGTCATCATTGATCTGATTGTATTCATCTAATAAATTGACCGTATCGGCCACACCTTCTTTAACGACTTCGATGACGGTTTTATCATCATCTAATTGTGGCTCTTGTTCTAAGAAACCTACGGTATAACCATCAGAGAAAACAACATCGCCCTGATAATTTTTTTCGATTCCGGCGATAATCTTGAGTAATGTAGATTTACCGGAACCATTCAATCCTAATATACCAATCTTAGCTCCATAAAAGAAGCTTAAATAGATATTATTGAGAACTGGCTTTGATGTGCCCGGAAAGGTTTTAGAAACTCCGGACATAGAGAAAATGACTTTTTTATCGTCTGACATATAATTCTTTTTATTTATTTAAAAAATGATAACGTTTGCTATAATTGAGCATTTGATCGACGAAACTTTCCGGTTGTTTGACTTCAATATCAGTGATATTACCATCTTTGTCTTTTACAGGACGCAGTATCGGATTTACAAAACCGCTGTATGGCTTTGATTTAAATTGTTCATTACGATCGAGAACTTCTTTATGTAAATCTTGATCAACTTTGACGCCATAGTTTTCAACCAAATTCATTGCCGCTTCATAATCACCTTCTGATTTAATGCGTTGCGTTTCTCGGAGCAATTCACCAAAAAGTTCTCTGAGCTTTTCATAATCCTGAATATCAAAATAAGTTTTACCATTTTTTGTTACTTTTTTGATAACGCCATCTTTTTTTCCTTTTTCGTAAACCCAAGCACTCACCCATAGTCGGTTCCGCATGTGTGCTTCTTCTATTTCTTTACCTAGGTCGATCCTGACCAACTGCGTCATCAAAGCGTTTCTGATATAAGCATCATAAGCCGCCTTACCTAGTTTTTTTGCATTATCTGTTAAGCCGATATCTTCTAATTTCTCATCCATTAGAAAATACAATCCTACTAAATCAGCTCTACCTTCTTCTAAGGTAGATGCATAGCTTTTAAGTGTCTCTTTTGTTGTTCCAACACCTTCATTAAGCTGACCGGATGCATGACCAACTACTTCATGTAAAGCAGTATGTAATTTATCGGCTTTAGTGCCATATTTTTTTTCTAAAGCTATTTCAGTTGAATCATGGGCAAATTCTTCTAATCTACCTGAAGAACCGGAGTTTTCATAAGCTCTAATAATATTACCTAAAGATACTGATTTACTACCATGTTCTTTACGAATCCAGCTCGAATTAGGTAAGTTGACACCAATAGGCGTTGCCGGTGATGCATCGCCGGCTTCTCCGGCTACGTTGACCGTTTTATAGCTGACACCAACTACATTTTCTTTTTTATGCGAATCTGCTATGGTCGAATTATCTTCAAACCATTGAACGTTTTCTTGTAACACATTCATTTTTTGAGACATATCAAAATCCTTGATTTCTACGATGGTCTCATAAGAACCTCGATAACCTAAAGGATCATTATAAACTTCTATAAACGAGTTGATATAATCGATCTCACCATCTGTGGCTTTTACCCAGGCGACATTATATTTATCCCAGGTCTCTAAGTCGCCGGTCTTGTAATATTCTATCAATAGTTTTAAAGCTTTGGCTTGTTTTTTATTTTCAGCTACTTCAACTGCTTTTTCCAGCCATTTAATAATTTCTTTGATAGCATTATGATACATGCCGTTCAGTTTCCACTTTTTTTCAACAAGCTTTCCGTTTTCTTTAACTAATTTAGAGTTCAAACCAAAAGAAACCGGTTTATCCGGATCAGGTTGTTTTTTATTTGCGTAGAAATTTTCAACTTCATCTGCGGTAACATCATCTCCATAAAAGTTAGTGGCTGAGCCTTTTAGAAGACCTTTGGATTTGTCAAGGTTCACTTTCTTTGCATCAGCATCGTTGAAAAGTACTTCTGTGGCTTCTTTAGAAAGGTCGGTATCGGTCATAGATAAAAGTAACTTTAGGAATTCCTTTGAAAACTCCGGTTTCATCTTGTCCATGGAATAATGATGATGAATTCCATTAGCAAACCAAACTCTTTTTATATAAGTTTCAAATTTCTTCCAGTCTTCTGAAGATCGATCACCTTCATAATTGATGTAGATCGATTCTAAAGCATTTCTAATGGCTAGATTGTGCTTATAGTTCTGGTCCCAAATAATGTCTCTACCGCTAAGTCCGGCTTGCGTTAAGTAGTAAACTAGTTTTTTATCAGAAAGTTCCAGTTGGTCCCAATCCGGTATTTTATATCTAAGCACCGATATATCTGCAAATTCATCTACTTTATATTCAAATTCTTCTTTTTCTGAGCTTTGTGTAGAACTATCATCTGCTTTCTGTTCGTTTTGACAGCTCCAAAAAGCAAAGATGAGCAAAAGGAGTAAAAATGTAGGTTTGTTCATGATGTGTTGATTTAAAGCGAAACAAATATAGTGATTTCATAAGATCAACGAATTCTAAATAAAAAAAGGCAGCAAAATGAATTGCTGCCTTTATCCAATAAATATTTGATGATGAGATTATTGTTGTGGAAGTACAACGGTATCAATAGCATGGATCACGCCATTAGTGGTTTGTACATCCGTAACAATGATATTACTTACTCTTCCGTTTGGATCGGTCAAAGTAGCATTATCCGCATCGACCGTTAACTCAGCTGCAAGAGTTTGAACAGGACCGTTGGTTAGGTCATCTGCTCTTACGTTTGCTTCAGCTACTACATGAGATTGAAGTGTACTGGTTAATGTTTGCTGAGGTACTTCGCTCAGGTTATTGAAACCTAGTTCATTCAATAGGTCGCTAAAGGCTGTGTTAGTTGGAGCAAAAACGGTAAATGGTGCCGGATCAGTTCCATTAGGCGTACTCAACGTGCCTACAAAATCCGGTTGATCATCTCTGGTCAATGCGGCTTGTAAGCTGTTAAAGGTTGGGTCAGCAACTGCGAATGTAGTGATGTCTGGCATCGGTATAACTGCATCAGTAACATGAACAACACCATTAAATCCTTCAAGGTCAGGTGTAGTTACATCAGCTGCTCCATTTAAGGTAACACCAGAATCTGTATTAATATAAAGATCTAATGGAT
>CAJXLO010000045.1 GCA_913056525.1 uncultured Psychroflexus sp. | reverse complement strand
TTCTTTTATCTCCCTTTCAGCAGCCTCAAGTATACTCTCGTCTTCGTGCTGTTTTCCGCCGGGGAACTCCCACTCTTGTGTGTCTTTTCTCTTTGCTATCAGATACTTCTCCATTGATTCAGTCCTGCTGATTACTGTAGCGGCTACTTTACCTGTATACTCGGCCATAAATCCGGTGTTTTCAGTGATGTTTTTAGTAATTGACTTCAGATCTTAATTCATGTTTGACGAAATGGAATGGCAACAAGTCAGAAAGGATTTAACGCCTACTGATACAGAAACAGCTCTAAATCACATCAACGTGATGGAGTCGGCTACAGTGGTACACGAAGATCATGAAGAAGAGATAGAAGAAATAAAAAGAGAGATTTTAAATCTCTTTGGATACAAAGAATTAATGCTGGTGTTAGATCTGAAGGTCTAACATACTCTAAGTTTATTAATGGATTAACTAAGTGTGGAATTACTATTGATAGAAAAATTCTTGCAGAAATTGCTTATGATAGTCCAGAGGCATTTAAAACAATAGTACAAAAAGCTCAATCAGCTTTAAATTAATCTCTATTGTTTTTATTTCTTTAAGAAATAATCTGTGTTCATGTCTGATATTAAAAAAATTAAAGAAGAATTTATACCGGCAATATTCCTTATTGAAAAACAACACCTAAATTCTAAAAAAAATCGTGAAATTACCTATTACCCTAATATTCCTTATGTTAAAAAATTATTTATGTATAGTAAAAAAAGAAATAACTGGAACTTGATTGATTCAATTAAAGTTGAAAAACTAAGTTCAGATAGAGAATGGGTTAACTCTTATATTGATACCATAGTTAACGTAAATCAGAATTAGTATTTAAGATAGTTAACTGATCCGTATGGGCAATATCACTCGCCTTATATGGGAATGGATAACAGACCTAATAGGTCAACTGATCCGATGGTGGTTGTACCACCAATAACGGTAAAGCTTTACCATTTTATTCAACTGTCTAAACAAGCTCAGCTCATAGCAACCTTTTTACAATTCCAGCCCTCAAGCATAGCTAGTGTATGGATAGAGTATGGATAGTGTATGGAGAGAGTAGGGAAAACCAAAAGGGAATCAATCCGCCAGAAACACATAAAAACGACATACCTGTAGCGTTCCAAGCGCTAAATATATAAAAATGACATTTTTAAGTGCATTTCATGATCTGAAAGCGCATTGGATCAATAGCTTACCGCGAATCGATTGGAAAAAAGATGCATTTGGCTTGATCTTACATTTATAACAACACTTTTAGAATCACGTGTAACCACTAAAATCTTAAAAATATTAAGAAATCATTCAAACATGACTTAGGTCATTTTTTAAAGAATATACCTCCGCTATTTTTGTTTCAAATTCTAATGGATGAATGTAATCTACGGACTTTTAGCGATCAGCATCATCGTAGCCCTTGTATTTCTGGTACTTTTTATCTTATCGGTAAAGAAAGGGCAATACGATGATAGCTATACACCTTCGGTAAGAATGCTATTTGATGATGAGGTCGTAGAGGAGCAGCCATCTAACAAATCCAAAAAGAAATCAAAATCATGGAAGTAGAAAAGTTCTATTATGACAACCAGATTGTCAAAAAATTTACTTACGCCACCATCTTTTGGGGCGTGATCGGGATGTTAGTAGGTTTGTTATTAGCCTACTTTTATCTGTTCCCTAACTTGACCAGCGGTATTTCCTGGTTAAGCTATGGTAGATTAAGACCGCTTCATACTAATGCGGTGATCTTTGCCTTTGTAGGTAATGCCATTTTTGCCGGCGTTTATTACTCTACGCAGCGCTTGCTCAAAGCCAGGATGTTCAGTGACTTTCTAAGTAACCTGAATTTCTGGGGTTGGCAGTTGATCATCGTGGCGGCCGCTATCACACTTCCATTAGGCTATACCAGCAGTAAGGAATATGCCGAACTAGAATGGCCTATAGATTTGGCGATTGCAGTAGTTTGGGTCGCTTTTGGATGGAATTTAATCGGAACACTTTTGAAAAGAAGACAGCGCCATCTTTATGTAGCGATCTGGTTTTACTTAGCTACTTTCGTTACGGTTGCAGTGCTTCATATCTTCAACAGTTTGGCTTTACCGGTAGACGGTTTAAAAAGTTACTCCGCCTATGCCGGTGTTCAGGATGCTTTAGTTCAATGGTGGTATGGTCATAATGCAGTTGCTTTTTTCTTAACAACGCCTTTCTTAGGCCTGATGTATTATTTTGTCCCTAAAGCCGCTAATCGTCCGGTGTATTCTTATAAATTATCCATCGTTCACTTCTGGTCATTGATATTCATCTACATCTGGGCCGGACCGCACCACTTATTATATTCTGCATTGCCGGATTGGGCGCAAAATTTAGGGGTTACTTTTTCCGTGATGCTCATTATGCCTTCCTGGGGCGGAATGATCAACGGACTGCTTACCTTGCGTGGCGCCTGGGATAAAGTAAGGACAAGTCCGGTACTTAAGTTCATGGTAGTTGCCATCACCGGTTATGGGATGTCCACTTTTGAAGGGCCAATGTTATCGCTGAAAAACGTCAATGCCATTGCGCATTTTACGGACTGGATCATTGCTCACGTACACGTAGGAGCTTTAGCCTGGAACGGATTCCTGACCTTTGGTATGATCTATTGGTTAGTACCTAAATTGGTTAAAACAAAATTATATTCCACGGCTCTCGCTAATGTACATTTCTGGTTTGGTACACTGGGGATCATTCTCTATGCTTTACCGATGTATGTCGCCGGATTCGTACAAGCCTTGATGTGGAAAGATTTTAATCCCGATGGAAGCTTATTGTATGGAAACTTCCTCGAAACGGTTCAGGAGATCATGCCGATGTACATGATGCGTGCCGTAGGTGGCAGTCTCTATATCATCGGATTATTTATCTTGTTATATAACGTGATCATGACCGTAAGACAAGGTTATGGCGTCACCGATGAACTGGCTGAAGCCGCTCCATTAAAAAGAGTAGCGAAAAGAAGAGTCGCCGGCGAAGGTTTCCACACCTGGTTAGAGCGTAAACCTGTTAAGTTGACCATCTTAGCGACCATTGCCATATTGATAGGTGGTATCGTACAGATCGTACCTACGCTTTTAGTTGAATCTAATATTCCTACCATCTCCAGCGTCAAACCTTATACGCCTTTAGAATTAGAAGGACGTGATATCTATATCCGCGAAGGTTGTGTAGGATGTCACTCGCAAATGGTAAGACCGTTTAGAAGTGAAGTAGAACGCTACGGCGAATACTCTAAAGCCGGTGAATATGTTTATGATCGTCCGTTCTTATGGGGAAGTAAACGTACCGGACCGGATCTTTTCCGCGTAGGCGGTAAATATTCTGATGTCTGGCACTTTAACCACATGTATGACCCACAGAGCATATCATCAGGGTCCATCATGCCAAGATATCAATGGTTGATAACCGACGAGCTTGATAAATCCACAACGGAAGATAAGTTGGAGACCATGGCAAGTCTGGGCGTTCCTTACAGCGAAGAAGAGATCGCCAATGCACAAAAAGCCATGGATAAGCAAGGAGAAGAGATCGTAGAAAACCTGTATCAAGATCCGGAATTCGTAAAAGCCTATGAAGCCGATAAAGAATATGCAGAAAAGAACAACAAGGATTTTGTACCGATGAAAGATAGAGAAATTGTAGCCCTGATCGCATATTTACAACGTTTAGGAACAGATATTAAAGTAGACGACGAACCTGCATCTGCATCAAAATAAAGAACTATGAAATTTGCTAAACAATATTTAGAAACTATAGAAGGAATAGAGATCTATCCGATCATCTCTCTAAGTATCTTCTTCACCTTTTTTGCTCTTTTGCTCTGGTGGGTCTTTACCGCAAAGAAGGATTACATAAAAGAAGTGAAAGATCTGCCGTTTGATCAAAAAAACCAAGAGTCATGAGGAATTTATCATCTTATTTAAGAGTACTGGCATTCGCTGGAATAGCTTTACTCGGAATTGAATATTTAATACAAACTGAAGAAGGAAAATGGGCGATCATTGAAAACCCTTATGCCGGTGTTTTCCTGGGAATCGTTATACTTTTTGCGATTGCTATTGAAGTTTCCATAGCTTCATTAAAGAACATTTTGTATTATACTATGGATGAAGCGGCCAGAGAAAGATATGATGCGCAACAAGCCGAAAAAAGCAAGCGCTTCGTAAAGTTAAAGGAACGTCTTCAAAAAATGATGACGCGATCTAAGCCGGTAGAAGAAGAGCATGAGATCGTATTAGACCATAATTACGATGGGATTAGAGAATTAGATAATAAACTACCACCGTGGTGGTTATACGGATTCTATCTTACTATATTATTTGCTGCCATCTATTTAGTTCGATTCCACGTATTTGATGATTACACGCAAAAAGAAGAATATGAACAAGAAGTGGCAGAAGCGAAAGCAGCTATAGAAGAATATAAGAAGAATAACAAAGATTTGATCGACCTGGAAAGTGTTCAGTTCGTCACCAACGAAGATGACCTGTCAGCCGGTAAGCAAGTTTATACAGCAAACTGTGTAGCTTGTCATAAAGCTGACGGCGGCGGCGGAATAGGTCCCAATCTTACTGATAAGCACTGGATATTAGGTGGCGGCATCAAGAACGTTTATAAAACCATCAGCAAAGGTGGCCGGTCCGGAAAAGGGATGGTCGCCTGGGAAAATCAGCTTAGCGCTGAAGAAATGCAACAAGTGGCCAGTTATGTATTGACTTTACAGGGAACCGAACCTGCACAACCCAAAGAGCCACAGGGCGAGAAAACATGGGAATTAGAAAGAGATGAGCAAGGCAATATCATCAAAGAAGAGGGATAATTTCTAAAGTAAAAGACGATGAGTGAAGCTAATGAACAATTCCGGGATTCCATTAACACCGTAGATGATGATGGTAAAAGAAAATGGGTCTATCCTAAGAAACCAGTGGGTCGCTTCTATGAGTACAGGAAGTATGTGAGCTATTTTTTACTGGTCTTTTTGTTCGCTTCACCATTTATAAAGATCAACGGTAACCAATTCTTACTATTCAATGTATTAGAAAGGAAGTTCAACATCTTTGGTTTTCCGTTCTGGCCGCAAGATTTTTACTTATTTGTTTTATCTATGATCATTGGTGTGGTATTCATCACCTTGTTTACCGTAGCTTTTGGGAGGATATTTTGCGGATGGATCTGTCCGCAGACCATTTTTATGGAAATGGTGTTTAGAAGAATAGAATATGCGATAGAAGGCGACAGGAACAAACAAAAAAAGTTAGATAAAGCACCGTGGAATAAGGAAAAGATCAAAAAGAAAGGCACGAAATGGTTAATATTCGCTGTTATCTCCTTTTTGATAGCCAACATCTTCCTGGCCTACCTGATAGGTAGCGACCAATTGATACAATATATTAAGGACAAACCGGGTGAACATGTAGGCACCTTTGTTGCCTTATTGATATTTACCGGGATATTCTATTTCATATTTGCCTGGTTTAGAGAGCAGGTTTGTATCATCGCTTGTCCTTACGGAAGACTGCAAGGTGTTTTACTGGATAATAAATCCATCGTTGTTGCTTATGACCACAAACGCGGAGAAGCGGAAAATGGCCGTAAGAAGTTCAGAAAGAACGAAGATCGTAAAGCATTAGGTTATGGCGATTGTATCGATTGCAATCAATGTGTGGATGTTTGTCCAACAGGTATTGATATTAGGAACGGCACCCAACTTGAATGCGTGAACTGTACCGCCTGTATAGATGCTTGTGATCTGGTGATGGAACGTGTGAACTTACCTAAAGGATTGATACGATATGCCAGCGAGGAAAATATTGAAGAAAAGAAGAAGTTCAGATTTACGCCGCGTTTGAAAGCTTACACGGCTGTTCTAACCGTACTGGTTGGTATACTGGTTAGCCTGTTGTTCCTAAGAAGTAGTGTAGAAGCAAGTGTATTGCGACTTCCGGGACAACTTTACGAGCAAAAAGATAACGGCAATGTCAGTAATGTATTTACCTATAAATTCGTTAACAAGACCAGTGAAAAAATTGGAGATATTCGAGTTGAACTCCTCTCTCATGACGGGACGGTAAAATTGGTAAAGGACAAGAACGAACTTATTATACCAAGCAAAGGAATGGCAGAAGGAACACTTTTTGTCGAAATCCCTCGCGCACTTATAGAAAGTAATAAGAATGAGATAAAAATAGGTATCTACTCGGGAGATGAGCTTATAGATAAGACAGAGGTCAACTTCATGGGGCCGCGGAGTTTTAGGGATTAGTTTTGAGGTATGAGATGTTAGAATATAGATTTGAGGTATGAGATGTTAGATTTTAGATAATGGATGCTAGATAATAGATTAGAAAAGTATGAAGAAGATAAAACTTAATTGGGCGACCGGATTGATCATTGCTATGGTACTTTTCATTGGCTTTATCATGACGATGGTCGTGACGATGATGAATTCCAGCAATGACCATGATCTGGTAACGGAAGATTATTATAAAAAAGAACTGGAATATCAGGAGATCATTGATCAAAAGGAAAGAGCTCAGCAATTAGATGATCAAATCAAGATCGCTTTAGATGATCAGGGCATCTTAATAACTTATCCAGCCAGTATAAGGAATCAAATTAAAAAAGGAAAAGTAGCCTTTTACAGACCCTCAAAAAAGGCGCTGGACTTTGATGTGAATGTTAATACAGATACCGGTGTTCAACGCATAGGAAAAGACCTTCTTCCTTCCGGTAAATGGGAGATGACCTTATCTTTTGAGCTGGATGGTGAAAAATACTTGATGCAAAAGAACTTTAATTTATAATTTATGCTTTGGTCAGCCTTTCTTATTGGGCTTCTTGGGAGTTTGCACTGCGTAGGCATGTGTGGTCCAATTGCGCTGATGTTGCCGGTCAGTCATGATCAACCCATCAGAAAAAGTATTCAGACAATACTGTATCACCTGGGAAGGATCACCGCTTATGCGTTGATCGGTATCTTTTTAGGTATGATAGGTGAAAGCCTGGCAACATTCGGCTTTCAGCAACATTTGTCCATTGCCATTGGTGTTATCCTTTTAATAACCGTGATCATTCCTGCATCATGGCTTCATAAATTTTCCATCCTACAGCCTGTTAATAGGATCTTGATGAAATTAAAATCCGCTATGGCCTCAAATTTCAAAAAGAGGTCTCTGGACTCATTCTTTAGTTTAGGTTTTCTCAATGGCTTTCTGCCTTGCGGATTGGTCTATGTGGCCGCCTTTGCTGCTATAGGAACCAGTGGTTTGACCAGTAGTATTCTTTACATGACCTTGTTCGGGCTGGGAACCGTTCCCTTGATGTCATTTGTTATTTTTGCAAAAGGTTTCATCAATAAAAAAATGAACATCAACACGAAAAAACTCATACCTTATGCCGTTGCTTTTGTATCCATACTTTTTATTTTAAGAGGCTTAGGTTTAGGAATACCTTATGTGTCGCCTAAGCATCAACCGCAAGAAGTAAACGCCACCCAAAATTGTCAACCTATCAATATAAATCCATAAGAATATATGAAAATAGTATCAGCCCAAGAGGCCGTTCAACACGTGAGTTCGCATCAGAAAGTCTTTTTTCAGGGTGCTGCCATGACGCCCTTAGCACTTATAGAAGCTTTGTCTAATAGATATGAATCCTTAGAAAAAGTATCGATCGTACAACTCCACACGGAAGGTGAAGCCATGTACACGCAGGCGCCTTATAATAAGGCTTTTGAGGTTATAAGCTGTTTCGTTGGTGGCAATGTTAGAGGATCGATCAATAGTGAAAAGGGAAGTTATATACCTGTTTTTCTCAGTGAAGTTGGGAATTTATTTGAACAAAATATAGTTGATCTCAATGTAGCATTTATCAACGTAAGTCCGCCGGATAAGCACGGTTACTGCTCCTTAGGTGTTTCTGTGGATGTGACGATGGCCGCATTGCGTTCCGCCGATCTTGTTATAGCGCAGGTTAATGATCAGGTGCCACGTTCACATGGCGACGGGATCATTCATACCGATCAAATCGATTATGGCGTAGAAATTAGCCAGCCGATATTTGGTCATGAACCTAAGGAACCGAACGACATAGAAACCCAGATAGGAAAGAACATCGCTGAAATGGTAGATGACGGTGCTACATTACAACTAGGTATCGGCGCGATACCTAATGCGGTGCTAGCTCAACTGGGAGATCATAAAAATTTAGGGGTTCATACGGAAATGTTCTCAGATGGTGTTTTGCCTTTAGTGGAAAAAGGCGTGATCACCGGCGAGAATAAAAAAGTAAAACCCGGGAAGATAGCTACTTGTTTTGCAGTTGGATCCCAAAAATTATATGACTTTATAGATGAAAATCCGTTCGTGCATTTTAAAGAAGCGGCTTATACGAATGATACCGCACTGATCAGAAAAAACCCGAAAGTTACGGCTATCAATTCTGCCGTTGAGATCGATCTGACCGGTCAGGTTTGTGCAGATACCATAGGTGGTTATCAGATCTCGGGCGTGGGCGGCCAGATGGATTTTATCCGTGGAGCATCACTTTCGCCCGGTGGTAAGGCCATCATTGCAATGCCATCAGTAACCAGGAAAGGTGATTCTAAAATTACGGCATTCTTAAAAGAAGGTGCTGGTGTAACAACTACAAGAGCGCACGTCCATTATGTAGTTACTGAACATGGCGTTGTAAATCTTTATGGTAAAGACCTACACGAACGTGCCAGAGCGCTGATAAGCATTGCCCATCCGGATCATAGGGAAAGTTTGCAAAAGCAAGCTTTTGACCGGTTTAAGATGTCGGATTTCAAGTATTAGTTGTCAGATATTAGATTTGAGATGTCAGATAGTGGACAGCAATGATAAACCACAAGATTCGGTGAGCGTGCATCGTATCGAGTAGTGTAAGTTAATTTTGAAACCACTAACTCATAAGACCATACAAACCCTTGAAATCAAAAAAATTAACAGATTCTTAGCTGTAATGAACGAGTCTAATTAGCGACATTTGTAGTAACAAAAAATTTAATTAAAAATGGCGAATTTTAGTGAAGTAATACAATCAGAAAAACCCGTATTAGTAGATTTTCATGCAGAATGGTGCGGGCCTTGTAAAATGTTATCACCTATCCTTAAAGAAATAAAAGATGAGCTTGGTGATGATATTAAGATCGTGAAAATAGATGTTGATCAAAATCAAGAACTGGCTGCGCAGTATCAGGTAAGAGGCGTTCCTACAATGATATTGTTTAAAAATGGCAATCAGGAATGGAAGAAAAGCGGCGTGCTGCCTAAAGAAGAGATCTTAAAACTGATCAATTAACCATTTAACTGTAAATACACAATGCATTGTGTATCAACACCAATCGATTCGATGCATTGTGTATCAACGCCTAATTAATGCATTGCATTAGTATATCGTAACGTATATTACAGTAACCTACATTACGATAATCAAACGGTCTCGATCATAATTTCATTGTCCACGTTTACCAAGATCAACAACTTCAAGATTTTGAATTTGGCTATTAGTTATTTCAAATCTTAGCATAGTCCGTTTTTGATGAAAACCCTGCTTCCCGATCGCTCCCGGGTTCATGTGTAGTAATCCAAGTTCATGGTCATTCACCACCTTGAGAATATGGGAATGGCCACAAATGAACAGGTCCGGTTTTTTTAGTTTCAACTTGTCCTTAACTCCTTTTGCATATCGTTTAGGATGCCCACCGATGTGGATCATGTAGACGTGGTATCGGTCGACCATGAAATCTTGTTCTACGGGAAATTCCTTTCTGATCTCCGTGTCATCAATATTTCCATAAACCGCACGAAGTGGTCTTCTTTCCTGGATAGTATCGGTAACACACGAATTTCCAATATCGCCGGCATGCCATACTTCATCTGCCTGGTCCACATATTCTAATAGTTTATCATCCATATAGGCATGGGTGTCGCTCATCAATAGTATCTTCATAATGTTAAATCTTTATTGGTGCTTCGTTTCTCTAGCGATCAGAAAAGGTATATTTGCACAAAAGTAGCATAATTGAGGTATTTTATCGAAATAGCATTCCATGGCGCTGCTTATGCGGGATGGCAAAAACAGCCTTTCGATATTACTGTCCAGTCCGTTGTGGAAAAAGCGCTATTTACTGTGTTCCAAAGCGAAGTAGCTTGCGTAGGCGCCGGCAGGACGGACGCTGGTGTACACGCTTCTTTTTTTGTTGCTCATTTTGATGTGGAGCAATATTTTGATGAAAGACAATTCATTTTTAAGATGAATCAACTATTACCACATGATGTATCAGTAAGAGATGTTTATCCGGTAAACGCTGAAGCACATGCCCGATTTGATGCGATTTCGAGAACTTACGAATATTATATTACCCAACAAAAGGACCCGTTTCGGCTGGATCGTGCTACTTATATCAAAAAACTGCTTTCCGTAGACCTAATGAACCAGGCGGCTGAAGTATTATTGGAATTCACGAACTTTAAATGTTTCTCAAAGGTGAACACCCAGGTTCATACTTATAATTGTTCCATTAAACAGGCTTATTGGGAACAAAAAGAACATCTATTGGTCTTTAGGATTCAAGCAGATCGATTTTTACGCAACATGGTTAGAGCTATCGTGGGAACGCTTATCGAACTAGGGCTTAGGAAACGATCGATCGATGAGCTCAGGCAAATTATCAAAAGCGAAAATAGGAGCAAGGCCGGAAAATCAATGCCAGCCCATGCGCTATTCTTAACCGATATAGTTTACCCGCAAAACATTAAAATATAAGCATATGGCGAACACAACGGGAAAAGCATTTGATATGGGTTTGTTCAAGCGAATATTAGCGTATACGAACCCTTACACGAGAACATTCTACTTTGTGGCTTTTTCCGCGATAATGTTATCCGGATTAGGGGTTATGCGACCTTATTTCCTCAGATGGGCGATCGATAATGGAATCGTGCCCAAGGATATGGATGAACTCTTCTTCTACTTAATGCTCATGTTGATAACGCTGATCGCCGAAGTGGTTTTTCAATTCGGGTTCATCTATTTTGCGAACTGGTTAGGACAGGAAGTGATCAGGGACATCAGGGTTCAGCTTTTTCAAAGGATCACTAATTTTAAAAAACAATATTTTGATACTTCCGCTGTAGGAAAACTGGTGACAAGAGCGGTTAGTGATATCGAAACCATCGCGAGCATCTTCAGCCAGGGTTTGTTCATGATCGTCAGCGACCTTTTAAAAATGATCGTTGTGCTGGGTTTTATGTTCTATCAGTCCTGGCAGCTTACCCTTTTAGTTTTATTAGTACTTCCATTTATATTATATGCCACTCGTGTTTTCCAGCAAAAAATGAAGTTGGCCTTTGAAGATGTCAGGAATCAGGTATCTAATTTGAATTCCTTTGTGCAGGAACGTCTTACCGGAATGAAGATCGTGCAGATATTCAATAGACATCAAACCGAGTATGAGGAATTTGAATCGATCAATAAAAAACATCGTCAAGCCTGGATCAAGACCGTCTGGTATAATGCAATATTCTTCCCTATCGCTGAAATGGCAACATCGATCACCATAGGATTGATCGTATGGTTCGGCGGATTACGAGTTGTGGAATCTGATGCCTTGTCATTAGGGATTATCGTGATGTTCATCGATCTTTCTCAACTCTTGTTCAGACCTTTACGGCAAATAGCTGATAAGTTCAACTCATTGCAAATGGGTATGGTGGCCGCAAATCGCGTCTTTAAAATAATCGATACTGATGCCTTCATCGATGACAAAGGAAAAGAGCCGATCAAGAACCTTAGGGGAAAGATAGATTTTAGAGATGTTAGATTTAGCTATAAGTCGGATGAAGAAGTATTAAAGGGGATTTCTTTTAGTATAGAACCGGGGCAAACCGTAGCTGTTGTTGGGGCTACCGGTGCCGGAAAAAGTACGGTTATTAATCTGCTGAATAGAATGTATGATATTGATTCCGGAAGTATCGAAATAGATGGAAAACCGATCAGGTCGTATAAATTAAATGACCTTCGTCGTTCAATAGCGGTTGTTTTACAAGACGTATTCCTGTTTGCCAGTTCGATACATGAGAACATAACCTTGCAAAAATCAGAGATATCAAAAGAAGAAGTTGAGCGCGCCGCTAAAGAGATCGGTGTAGATGAGTTTATTCAAACTTTGCCGGGCGGTTATGATTATAACGTCAAAGAGCGCGGGACAATGCTTTCTTCTGGTCAACGGCAGATCATTTCATTTTTGAGAGCTTATGTCAATAACCCAAACATTCTGATATTGGACGAAGCTACTTCTTCCATAGATTCCTATAGTGAACAGTTGATACAGAATGCGACTGAAAAATTGACCCGGGATAGGACCTCTCTTGTGATCGCCCATAGATTAGCTACCATAAGAAACGCGGATATGATATTGGTGATGGACCAGGGCGAGATCGTTGAGCGAGGTACGCATGATGATCTGCTTAAAAATACGGAAGGTTATTATAAGAAGCTATATGAAGCTCAATTCAAGAAAGATGCGGCAGTAGAGACCTGATACAATGGTTTGCGAAAGGAGTCTAATTCTTATGAACTTTATCATTGAATTTCGATCGCGTTCTTCAAGTATTTGATGTTTTGTTCTATAATTCATTTGCTAAGCATTGATTTTTTTCTGATATGAAAACAGAAGGTGAGCACGTTCAATTGTGCGATAAAGCTCCTCCACCAGATCAAAAGGAGATTAAAGTCTAAGATACTTTATTTGAAGAACAACAAAATTTCTTATTTTAGAAGTATAAATATCTGAACACCACGACCACTATAACTTTAAACATAGACGAGGAATCCGAAAAGGGAAAAGCCCTACTGGCATTTCTAAAAGCATTTCAAATAGATTAGGAAATAGATGTCGTAAAAGAGCCCGAAAGCACGTATAATAAAGAGTTGTAGAAAGAGTATTGAAATCGAGAAAGGAAAAAGGCATCGAACTTCCGCATGGGAAAGATATATGGGACATTATCGAATAATCGTTAAAAAAACCGCTCGAAAAGATCTCTCAAAACATAAAAGATCAGGCAATAAGAAAAACCTGATCAATATTTATAGGATCATTAAAGAACTCAAAATTCATCCCTATACCGGAACAAGCATACCTGAACCGCTTAAATATGAGTTGAAGGGTCTCTGGTCCAGAAGGATCAATAAAAAAGACCGATTGGTTTACGAAGTGGCTGAAAGAACAGTGATCGCCTATTTGTTCACAGCCATAAATCACTATGAAGAGAAGTAGTTTAAATGATCATAAGCTGATCACTAATCCGGTATTGAAGAAGATCGATCGGCTTACGCCCAGATTGTAATTATCAAATCTTACTTGTGTTCCCATCATCGCTTGTAAATTATTAGCCAACTTATAACCCAGCTCTGCAGAGAAACGCTGACCGATCTCAGGTTTGGTACTTTCTGCAACGCTCCATAAAGCTTCTGTAGAACCCACGAGAAAGAATTCTTTAAGGTCGACCTTCCTTCCGGATAGGGGCAATTCTACAGAAAAACGATACCGGTTCCTATTGATGGTCAGGTTCTCACGCAACCTTATTTGGCTCTGGAAACGGTGGGCGATCTTTAATCGGTTGAACTTTTTAGAATAAGCATATTGACCGATCAGCAAGGTTTCATCCTGTCTGTTGACATTAAAGGTGTTCCGCCAGCGATAGGTGATACCAAAACTCACCTTAGAATAAAAACCTACTTCATAGCTTGTATTTTGACTTATTTCAACCTGTCTCGCATCGTGTTCCTCATCGATAAGGTGACGGGTGCCAAATCCGGCGTTCATAGACCATCTATCACCTAAATTCCAGTTGAGGTCTATTTCCGGTTCATGTACTGGTGTAAAGTCTTGCCCCTTTGTATCTAAGCAGAAAAACATCAACAGGAATAAAAATACAACCCTAAAAAATGAGATAATCATATTCATTTCGGATAACCTTGCGTTTCTTTTTTACATTACCTTCAGTATCAAATAGGAATTCAAATCTTTTAAAGTCACCATCGTTCTTGATCGCTACGATGATCTCGTAATGATCAGGCTTTGCTAAGGGTTCTTTCATCACTTTTTCTAAGAATTCATCAACAACTTGATGCTCTGGTTTGATGAATTGTGCTTGTATCTTTTCTATCTTGGTGCGTTCAAATTCCTTTTTTAAATAATTAGATATCCGTTTACGAAGGTCTCGCGGTATTTCCTTCTTGTTTATCTCTACTTCCGTATCGATCAAACTTCCTGTGGTATCTACTTCTATACTGTGATC
The DNA here is from genome assembly GCA_913056525.1 of uncultured Psychroflexus sp. Lineage (GTDB taxonomy): Bacteria > Bacteroidota > Bacteroidia > Flavobacteriales > Flavobacteriaceae > Psychroflexus. Next base: position 2,035 of record CAJXLO010000045.1, on the reverse strand, counting down.
ATATCGTTTATATCGGAACTTCATCTCATATGAAAGTTCATCACCGTCTTGCTGCTTGTAGAACTTTTCCCGCTTTAGGTTTGATTCGATTTGATGTACACTTCCAGGGATACTTCCCGGGAAATCCTCTAACTTTATAGATGTTTCCTTTTCCTGTTTTGTATCTTGTGCATAAGATGATGGAACTGGAGTTAGTAAAGCGGTGAATACTGCAAAAAATAGGATATAACTTCGCATAGGGCAAAAATAATATATTGTCAGGTAAAATCCTACGATCTTTATGTAACAAACATCACTGAAATGTTTCGCTTATATTTCCGACTTTTGTAAAAAAGAATTATGGAAGTTACAGAAAGAACAACGATACAAGAAGCATTGAAAGACGCCTATACGTATGACGATTACATCCAATTAGTGGAAGAGCTATTAGACAAGGGCAAATCTACCGGTAATACGCAGAATGATGATATGCTCAACTATTCATCGCTCAACCTCAAGCGGATGCAACGCTGGAACAAAAAAGGAAAGATAGATGAAGAACTGCAAGCGCGTATCGGTAAAGCAGAAAGGCAAATGACCTGGATCGTGCTCACGGAAGGCTGGTGTGGTGATGCCTCTCATACCTTGCCATTCATTAACAAATTAAGCGAGCTTTCGGAAAATATCCATCTGAAGGTCGTTCTACGGGATGATCATGATGACCTGATGAACATGTTCCTCACTAATGGTAGTAAGTCTATCCCTAAATTGATAGCACTTGATCATGAAACGCATGAAGTGTTGTTCACCTGGGGTCCACGCGCTGAAGAACCTACTCAAATGGTCAGGGATTACAAGGCTGAGCATGGAACGATAGATGCTGATTTTAAAGAGCAACTGCAAAAATGGTATAATAAGGATAAAGGCCGGTCCGTGGCTAGCGAACTAACACACTTAGTAGAAGAACATCAATCCTGATGTTGCTCTAATCTCTCTTGAAACTGCGGGATACTTATGGCATCGGATATTTGATAGTCACCGATGGCAGTTCGCTCTAATCCCGCTAAATAAGCACCAGAATTCAAGGCCTTGCCCATATCATGAGCGAGGCTTCTTATATAAGTTCCTTTACTACATTCTATTTCCAGGGTCAGGTAAGGATGTTCAAAGTTCAGAACATCTAGTCGGTCTATATGAACTTCCCTGGGTTGTATCTCTTTGAGCTCGTTCTTACGCGCATGCTCATAAAGTCGTTTGCCGTCTTTTTTGATCGCGGAATGCATCGGTGGTTTTTGTAGGATATTCCCTGTGAAGTTCGGAAGCACTTTTAATATTGCTGATTCATCGATATGATCATAGGGAAAAGTTGCATTGATCTCTCGCTCCAGATCATAAGATGGTGTAGTCGCTCCAAAGCATATTTTTGCTTTATAGGTCTTTTCTTTTCCCATCAGCTGTTCTATGTTCTTGGTCATCTTTCCGGTGCATACGATCAATAAACCTGTGGCAAGCGGGTCCAGAGTTCCGGCATGGCCAACTTTTATTTTTTTGATGCCAAATTGCTTTTTGATCAGCCAGCGAACTTTATTGACCACATCAAATGAAGTCCATCTGAGCGGCTTATCGAATAAAAGGACCTTTCCTTCTTTGAATGATGTTAGGTTGTATTCGTTCATAATGAAAAATATTGAGCAATGGCAATACTAATACATCCGATAATAAAACAATAGATAGCAAAGTATTTGAGCTGGCTGTTCTTTACAAACTTGATCATTAGTCTACAGGCAAAAATACCCGTGATCAGTGCAGCTGTAAATGCTACACTTAATGAAAAGAATTGTTGGTCCTCTGTACTTATCTCACCGCTTAGTAAGTCTTTTGCTATCTTTCCTAATATCAGTGGAACCACCATTAAAAAAGAAAAACGAGCCGCTTTAGATTTATCGTTTCTTAAGAGCACTGATGTAGAAATAGTTGCGCCACTTCTTGAAATTCCCGGCAAGATAGAGATCGCCTGAGATACGCCTATGATGAAAGCATGCTGGTACTTCACCGG
>CAJXLO010000044.1 GCA_913056525.1 uncultured Psychroflexus sp. | reverse complement strand
CAATTATAAATACAGCAAAGGCAGCAACTAACTGGAATCCATTGAAGACTAAGAAAGTAGCGCCACAAAGCTTCATGAAAGGCTTGTTCTTTGAGACCTGAACAATACCCTGGAATAGCTTCTTTAGATTTTTAGCCAGCGTTTTAAGGCTGATTCTTTCCCTGTCTTCCATATCACCCGCATCTATTCCTTTACAGAACAAAGCCGGTAAGATCCCAAATACAAGTGTCATGGAACCTACGATAAGCGCCATTGTCCTTACACCTTCTGGTTTTGTGCTAAAGGTATCAGAATCCGGCACGATCACATAAAGCCAGGGTACGATCATCCAGGCTATCTGGCCCATGGTATTAGAGAAAGCCATTAATCGGGTACGCTCGTGATAATCAGGGGTCATCTCATAGCCTAATCCTACCAGCGGTGTAGCGAACATTGTATTTCCTATCAGAAATAAAAGTTGGATGATCAAAACATGCCAAATAATATATGACTGTGATGCATTATCGTCTAATTGCCACATCAAGAAGAACAAGACCCCACTTATAATGGCACCAAAGAATATGTAAGGCCGCCGCCTTCCCCATTTTGATTTAGTATTATCAGTGATAAATCCCATAATGGGATCTGTAATAGCATCGAAGATCCTGGGTAAACCACCTAATAAACCAGCCCATAAAGGTTCAACGCCCCAAGCGGTCAATAAAAAAAATTGAATAAAAACACCTAAGGTCCCGGGAAGTACATTAAGAATGAAATGACCTGCACCAAATGCTGCCTTTTGGCCTACTGGTACTTTATGCGTGATCCTAGGGTCCGACATACTACTTTGATTTTAGTTGATCATTATTGTTTGTAATGCCTGAGCATCAATGGAGATGGACTTTTTTGAACCGTTCAGGCTCAATTCAAATGACCTTTTGTTCATGGTAGGGTTGAACACCACTACAGCGATCCTGCCGTCAGGATTTTGAGCTGCTGTGACCTGAAGTTCTTTATCCGTTTTATTCAGGCCTATTCTCTTCGCCCCAGGTCTTATGAACTTACTGAAATGGGCCATCGCGTAATAAATAGGAGTGAAGTAGACTTCATCTTTATCCTCATCCACAATGACGGGAGCTACACACCAATTTTCAAACCAATTAGGACCACCCTGTCGGTTAAGTACCATGTTCCAATCTACCCAACCGTCAACCCAGTTGTTCATGCATCCTATGATATCCCTTGCATAACGATAGACCGGTCTATACTTTGGGTGAAGATGCTTCTGATCTTCCGGTGCCCAATCATAACCCCAATCTGTAGCTTCTTTCCTCCAATACCAGTCGTCTTCTTTCCAAACAGGAACTTCTGCATCCACACAAGCCTCCGTTTCTATCAGATATTTATCGGGTGCTTTCTCATGAGCATATTGAAGGTCTTCAGCGAATATCTTATAGGTGCTTTCATACCAGTGTACAGCCGTTCCATCATAATATTCGGCATTTTCCTTGTTCTTGTACATTACATCTACCCATTTTTTTATCCCTTTTCTATTTTGATCATAACCAAGTATCACAACATCTTGCTTACCATCTTTTTTGAGCTTAGGTCCAAGATGTTCTCTAACGAATACGGTCATTTCTTCAGGCGTGTAGTGCATGCTTTCCCAATTGTTACCATTCCCATGAGGCTCGTTTTCTACTGTAAATCCCCAAATATCAATTCCTTCTTTCTTATATGCATCTACATATTTTGAGAAGAACAAAGCCCACGTATTATAGTACTCAGTTCTTAATTTACCACCAACCCATTCATTATTGGTCTTCATCCAGGGTGGTGCCGTCCACGGAGATGCGAGTATTTTAAAACCATCATCTGATGCTTTCATCGCATCTTTTATAAATGGTATGAGATCGGCTTTATCTTCTTTTATGCTAAAGTTCTTTAAGAGCGTATCGCCTTCAACTGGTGCGTAGGAATACTGGTCCAATGAAAAATCACAAGAATTCATATGGGTCCTGGTCAGTGAGTAATTAGCTCCTTTCGACGAAAAGTAGGCTTCGATTATCGTATCTCTATTTTCTTTGCTCAGCTGGTTCAATAGGTAAGCAGATGATTCTGTGAATGCACCACCAAAACCAGTATAGGTTTGATAGGTCTTAGCCGTATCTAATTGTATGATCGAAGTTGCTTCTTTTGTTGATGAACTATTTATCTCTGTAAGTTTATTCCCACTTCTTGAAGTTTCAAAGATTTTCGCTTCAAGTTCTTTTTTTTGATGTGAGCAAGAATGCATGATAAATATTGATATTAGAATTTGGGTAAGAAATAAATTTTTGTTTTTCATGATCTAAGGCTTGAGTGTTTAATCCTTTTTCACAGCTGGGAGATGTACATCCAGTAGCAGGTTTTTAATATTCCCATCATAGGTTTTTTTGATATTGTTCTTTCCTCTTTTCAATCCTTTGAAAATTCCTTCCTCACACTCATCCCAAAGCGCATATTTTGCTCTCCCATCTACGGTAAAAAGACCAAAATAGTTCTCAGAACCATCAGGGTTCTGATCGTCCTTCCATGGTTCATCAAAAGCTTCAAAATAGAAACAGGTCACTTTATTTTCTTGTGCCCAATTCCTGATCTTATTGTAATACAATCCCTGCTTATATTCATCTGTAGCACTGGAACCCTGCTTGCTATAATGTCCATCTGAGAAGCTTGCCCATCCAGTTTCCCCTATATGTACCGGTTTTTTGACGTTCAGGCTTTTCATGTAGTTAATAACGCTGTCATATTGCGAGACAGCATAGTTCAATGCGCGATCCATCACCTTATCTAGTTTCCTTAGATTAGGTAGTTTATTCTCCCTGGGTAAAACTCCCCAGAATACCGGGTTATAGTGTGTATCATGCATCGGATAAGTATGAATGGAAATATAGTCTACGGCTTGGATCAGTTCCTCCAGCTCTGGTGTGTGATATTCTGGATCACCGCCGCCCCAGGAAGCAAAATTATCTGAACTAGTGATCCATACATCATTGTTCAATTCACCATCATCCTTAAGCTGTTGAAGATGTTTGACCCATTTTAATATGATGTGGGGTTCAACATAATAGGCTGTTGCCCATTTGACCATAGCTTCATTCCCTACCGCCAGTATTTTGACGATATCCGGATATTTATTAGTAAGTTCAACAGCCCGAGCTATTTCATCTTTGTTCTTTTCGCTTTCTTCGTTGTGGTTCAAAGGTTGATCCGTCCATGCATTCTTACAATCGATCCAGGCTCCCAGCATTACATACATTTCAAAGCTACTATCTTCCTCTTTGAGTTCTTTGATGGCTTTGAGCACATTAGCAGCATGAGGTAAGTGGACGTTGTAGGTCCTTAATATCTTGATGCCCATGGCATACAGTATTTTGAGGTCTTGCTTTAATTGAGGGACCGTAGGTTGTTTTTTACGGGTTTTGTGCCTATAACCTCCATAGGATATAGCTTTATAATCAGGGTCACTAAGAATTTTTTTTGTTGTTATCATTTTTTGATCAGGTATTTTACTACTCTTTTCTTTATGATTAGCATTATCGCATGAATTAATGAAAACACACGCTGCTAATATGAATATGTAGTAAATTGCTTTCATCTTATTTTAAATTATATCTATCTATATCTACTGTTATCAATTTAATTTCTCCGGATCTGTAGAATATTTCATCACTGATCGTCTTTGTCAATTCCGATCCCTGGAGATCTTGAATGCCTGAGCTTAACGTTTCTACTTTGATACTATTTTTGTGGGATTTCCTATAGATCACCGGGGTTTGGCAGATAGAGAAGAAAAGTTCGTCTTTCTTGATTTCCAGGTTTTGTTTCTTGTCATCCACATCATAATGCTCGATCACTTTTTTTTCATTGAGGAACTCAGAGGCTTTGAGAAGAGATGGTTTAAACTTTAGACGAGCCTCTTCAATAGTGATACCTAATTCTCCGAATCTACTGATGATATCTTCCTTGACCTGACCGGTCATTCCAGGTTGTTGTGCACCTTTACCATAAGGTGTATGTGAATAGGGGTCTGTAGGGAAAGCTCCGTACAGTTTTGGAGATTTATGTACACCTATTCCTTCATTGATCTCATAGTAATGTTCTAACAACCTACCTATTATCTCTTCCGGCTCATTTCTTTTAATAGCTTGCAAACAATTTTCCTGAACTGCTAATTGTAGTTTTGACACCATATGCCAATAAATAGAACCTAAACCTTCATAACCGTAAAATGTTCCTGAACGACCTGTAAACGCCTTATGGTTGAAGACTTTTTCAAATATTCTACAAATCAGGTCAAAATCCTTTTTAGCAAGTTCAGAGTAGGTGGTATCCGTTAGTTTATGTAAGGCTTCTTTTAGGTCTTTTACATTCCTAAAATTACCATTGAAATGGAAGTTACCATATATATCTTTCTGAACAATACCTGTATGTTCGTCCTTGACAAGTAGGGAAAGCAGAGAGGAAGACATCACGTCTTCTTTTGATATTTTATTACGTTCCAGGAATCCTTTCAGCGCTTTATTCGGATAGAGCAGGTAACTATACTGATCGTCTCTAAACAGTGCACTTTCCTTTAAAGCATCTAGAAGGTCTGCGGCTTTTTCAGCGCCTAAAAACTTTGAACTTAGAACAGCCACTTGACCTTCAAGCATTTCTTCCAGATGGGAAACGCTTAATTCATCCTTTTCGAAGGTGATGAGATTATAAGCATGATAGAGCTTATCGTTCCTTTGATTAGTATCGATGGCCTTTTCAAGGAAAGCTAATGAATCATCTGTAAAAGACAGGAGTTCACTTGCTTTCACGGGGTTCTTATCTCCTGAAAAGTTACTTTCATAGATTTCCGACCTGAACGCTTCAGCCGCCCTTCCCAATTGATCAACGATTACTTTCCTATCTTTATCGTCAATATTTCCATCAAGAAGCTGCCTTTTCGATGCAAAGATGCTTTTCACTTTATTGAAAAGTTCATGTAACTCCAGGGATATCAGGAATTCTTTTGAACTTTCTAGCTGTTCAATAAGATCTTTAAAAAAGGCCATGAAACGCCTGAGATAGCATAAAGTGACCATAGAAACCCCATTCCCCACCAGAGCGTTGTTCGCATCGTTCCATTCCGGTCTTTGTGTATTCATCCATATTCCGGCATCGGGAACAAGGTTTGAAAATTTAGCTAAAGTGGTAGCCAATATCTTTTCAATGAAGTTAACATGGATGATATCTCCCTTTTTATATTGTAATAAAGCGCCATCTGCGCCTAGCTCATTCCTTAAATCCCTGATCTGTTTATCTTGAAACTCATCAAATTCAATGGTATCCTTGGGATCGGCAACGATATCATTATAATTTTTGATCACATAAGGGACGTTCGCATATACGAACAATTCTTTATCAAATAAGGAATAAAGTCGTTTAGGGTCGTATTCACTAAAAAACTCAAGGAATTTAAGCAGATAGATGATCTGATGATCGCCCCAATAACCTATATAGGACCACGGATCATCCGGCTCTATCACTTCCCAGTCAAAACCATCTTTGGTCAATCTATAAGGGTTGTATCCGTCAAAAGTGCTTGCGTTCAGGAATTTGAATATCATCCCTTCGATGAAAGCCGGGTAGGAGTAGGCAAGGCTTTCCCAATTTTGAAAGATATCACGCCAGTTCCCTTCATAGTCTAATATCTTAGAACCATCCTCATCTTTTATGTTGATAGAAAATTCATTCCAGGGACGACTAGGGTCGCCATGTCTTCTGCTAAATTTTAAAGGTAAATACTCTAAACACAGTCTTGTAAGGTCCGGATCGGTTTCTTTTTCTACTAAAGACCTTAGGTTTTCCAATGTAAAGATATGCCCTAAGCCTTCAATACTCGAATCGAATTTTACAGCAATTTCCTGATTGGCCGTTCTGATATATTTTTTAAAGTCCTTACTTTCGATCAGATAATTGAAATCGAATATACCACCTCTCATGATATTGAAGATCGTATTAGAAAAATGCCTAATATCCCTTAGGCCATCGCTTGTGGACTGAACACCATCAGCAGCGGCCACAAGTTTTATCAGTTTTTCCGTGCCATCTTGTATATCTTCATTTACTCGATGGGCCAGGTCATTATCATTATTTATAGCAGCTACGAGCTTAACAACGGAGGATTGGTCGTAGTTCACATCTGCCACTATAGACCATTGTCTTGATTCGTCACCCGCTAATGAAATACGTTGATGAACGAAATATGCTCCTTTTTCAGCTTTAATGTCATCTTCCTGTTGTAGTTCTTCATTATTCCTAAAGTTCTCAAGTTGCAGGGAAGAGAGAAGATAAGTAGGGTTTTGAGCTCCCAGGCTCCATGCGATATTGGCTTTTAATGATTCACTAGGTTCAGCCTTGTCCACCGGAATGGCAGTTAGTGCGAATATTCCCATTCCCGAGCGTTTTTCCAGTTCGCTTCGTTTATAGGCATCTACCAGATTTGAACTTGATACCTGAAGGTCCTTTTCCACATTGGCTGGTAAGATATTCTGAAGTCCATCCAGGCACTCCATATCAACTTTCGAGTCACTAAAGTTCCTGAGCCTGGATTTTTTTATGAAACCAAATTTTTCACTCGTATTCCATTCATAGGAGTAGATCAGATCAAGTTCATGATTTATTTCTTCAAATATCAACTTATGACCATGGAAACTTTTGTATAAATTTCTACTAAGCTGATACTGGTCGCTAAATCGTTTTGAGAATGGTTCCCAGAAAAAGGTTTTATTTTTGCTACTCACCTTGAAAATAGTCTTACTTCCGGTTATATCAGCAAACTCTGTGATCTTATCATCCGTGTAGTATGGAAATAGGGAATAACCAGCGTTCTTCCTTCCTGCCGTGAGCCCGCCATTACTGGATATGAACATCCAGTGATCAGAAGAACTTACCATGCTCATAAAAAAAGGCCTTAGGCTATCAGCATTATTTATTTTCAGGAACTTTTCATTATTAAGTTCTACAACAGTGAGTGGCTTTCCTGAAGCTTTTTCATCATCGAATACTTGATCTTTTATCATTTATTTTAAAAATTTAATCCTATAATTTCGTCTAAACAAAGCACAGTCTTAAGGTTCAAAAACCTTTATGTAGTCTACTTCAAGTGTTTGAGGGAAAACGGTGTCTTCTGATGGAGCACCTACGAATGTTCCCCCAACGGCCATATTAACAAGCATGAAAAAAGGCTTATTAAAGACCCATTCGCCTGTGATATCATCAGGTGTGATACGATTGTAAAGCGAATCATCTATATAAAAGTTGATATAGTTCTTTCCCCATTCTATCCCATAGGTGTGGAAACCAGTGTCCAGTCTATCATTTTGAAGGTTAAAACTTTTAGTGATAGCATTACCCGCCGAGTAGCCAGGCCCATGAACGCTGCCGTGGACGATCGTAGGGTCTTGACCACGATATTCCATGATGTCGATCTCTCCAGTTTGGGGCCAGCTGACTTCATCTATATTATTGCCCAGCATCCAAAAGGCTGGCCATATTCCGCGTCCCCATGGCATTTTCATCCTTGCTTCGATACGACCGAATTGTACCTCGAACTTCTCTTTAGTTATCAACCGTGCTGAGGTGTAACTGGAACCCTCAAAGGATTCTTCCCTAGCCGTAATGATCAGTTTTCCATCCTCTACCTTGGCGTTTTCGGGCCTATCTGTATAATATTGTAGCTCATTATTACCCCAACCGTTCTGTCCAGTCCCTATTTCAAACGTCCATATTGAAGTGTCTATTCCACCATTCTCAAAATCCTCCTCTAAAACAAGGTTATTAAAATTCGTTACGTCCTGAGATTCATCCTGATCACAGCTAATCAATGAAATTGTCATCAAGCAGATAAGAAAATATGAACGTTTTATTTTTTTATTCTCTTTCATCGTCTTCATTTTATTCGATTATTTGTATATCATCAAAATAGTAAGTACTACCATCACCAGGAATACCGTCTATGAACTCTGGTATGAGCACTATGCGCTGATAGTCTATATTCGGATCAATAACTTCACTAAAGTTAAATTCTAGTTCAATCCATTCATCAGAACTGTAAGCATTAACATCAACGGTTACCTGATTTCCGCCTCCAGCTGATTCTAAGGCCATCCTAATCGGGATATTGGCCTTTGGCGAGTACACCTTCAGATTGATGACTTGTTCATCTGAAAGGTCAATAGGTGTTTCCAGGTCCATAAACGCTCCTGCAAAAAATGCTGAACCTGATGTCTTAACTACTTGTAAAGCGTTAGATGTAGGATTGGTACCGTCTGTGAAATCGTTGTTGGAAACTGAGGCATTAGCTTGTTCGAAACCGGTGATATCGTAGTTTAATGTAGATGATTCAAACCCTACAGGTAAACTGAATTCAGTTGCATCGGTATCATCCACATTAGGTTGTGCATCAGGAACATCCTGATAATAATAGATATTATCAACATAAATGTTCCCTATGGTCGCATCAGAGATGAAAAATATCAAACCTAGTTGTGACCTGCTTTCTAATCCTGAGAAGTCGCTCAGGGGAATATCAAAGCTTCTCCATTCATTCGAAGACAGCTCATCAGCACTAAAGGTTATGGTTCCCGAGCTTTCATCGCCTCCCACATCATTGATGAGCTGGAAATTAATGTAATCACCTGGATCAATGGTTTCATTAACGTTGATATCCACATGGATATGGGTCATGCCCGTTGCGTTAACCGGAGAAACTTCATCAAATGTACCGATACCTACAAAGTTCAATTGCGTGTAATTGATAATGCCATCATCATTGACAGAAATATCCGCACCACCTGGACCGGTGCCACCTTGAGTGGTCTGTCCATCAGCATTGAAGAAACCATTGTAATAATCAACCGGGACATTATCATAGGCATCACTGAATATGGATATCACCTTTTCAGGGTCCCTATCTGGCACAGGTGCTGGCGTAAACTCTCCTAATGATTCTATGATGAGGGAACCTTCTGCATCCACGCCGTTCAAAGTGGCTGTGATGGTAGATGTACCTGAACCAGTTATACTTACGTTACCATTTTCATCCACGGTAGCCACGCTTTCATTGGATGAGGTGAATTGAAAGAATGCAGGCTCGATCAGCGTGGTAACATCATTACCGGATGCTGTATTAAAAGTTTGCGTTAATCCTGTGACACTTATGTTTCCGCCGATGAAGTTCTGTACCACTTCATCTTGCCCATTTTGAATAGCAGGTCTTGGTTGTGCGATGGTCCCGAGCTCTTCGAACCTGAGCTCATCAACCCAAAACGAATAAGCTGAACCATTCGTGTCTTGTGTCCCTGCTGCATATCTGAACATGCCACGTTCTTCCACGAATTTTGATGGGTCAGGAAGCGGTATTATTATTTTTTTCCACGCTGTGCTCAAGCTGACATTTGTTCTGGTAGTTCTGTACTTATTTTCTATAAAATCTTCTCCGAAACCAAACTCACCTATCGTAACACCTCGCGATGCTCTGGCCCAGAAAGTAAGCGCATCATACCCTGTAAGGTTCCTTCCGGCACCGTCTATCCTAAAGATCGCTCCGGCAAAGTTACCTTCTGGGTCATTTGCATTAGGGACATCAAATCTCATAGAAGCTGTCCCTTGAAAGCTTTCCTCTTCATCTACCGTCCATGCAGTTGCTTTAGAACCTTCAAAAGGGAAGTAAAAGTCAGTTCCCATTCCTACGGGTGAATCATTAAACACGTCTGGCGTATTGGGGAATTCAGCGGGTACTGCATCATCGGAAACCTCCCTTTCACATCCTGCGGTGATCAAGAAAATACTTAGAAACAATCCTGAAAGTTTACTTTTATTTTTTCTTAATAGCATAATCCTATTATTTACCAATGTTAATATGTATATAAGTTCTTATTTCCCATTCTGAACCATTCGAGAAGCCTACTGGATCTAACGTAGGTTGAGGAGGGAACACATTTTCCGGCGGTGTTGCGGGAGCATATCGGGGAGAATTCTCATCTAATGAACGCCAGATACCACGCAGACCTATTTTCGTACTTGGAAGTACGAACCAACCCGGCTTTTCTAGAGTTGTAGAAATGTCAGCCATTAATTGAATTGGGTAGGTCAGATTGAAGTCACGATGATAATCAAAAGGCCCCCAATCGTTAACTTTCACCTCCGTTTGTAGTTTTATTTTCTTGTAAACCATTCTAATGTCTCCGCCAAATCTCTTAATAAGTCTAGGATCACTCCCTCGTGCCTGTCCGTTGCCATAGTAGAAGTTACCGATTATGCCCAGGTCTGGTGTTAATTTTGAGACTATCCTTGATCTTACCTCCCAGAGGTCTTCAGCGGGCACGGAATTCGGGAAGGCAAAGATTGAACGATCGGCTAAGAAACCAATATGACCATCCATGGCCGTAGGAAGGTGTCTATACACAAATCCAGCGTTCATCGCAAACTTGGCATCTTCCACTTCATCATTGTTCCATTCATACATATAAGTTCCCGGTGTAGGGTCATAGGTGATCAGTAGCTCACCTGCGGTCGTTTCCCTGTTTTGCCTTACTACGAAAGGGTCTTCAAGGATGTTCCTAACTCTTCCAGGTGCTTCAACGTCATTGGGTATTGGATCCACAAGAGGTTTTTGCCACATAAAATGCGGTGCTATTTGAAAATCACCAATATTATATGTAAAGCCGGTTAAAAAATTGGTTTGATTTCCACTACCTGAGTCTTTAAGTTCCCAACCTGTTAACGTCATCGTAGCATCAGCGCCACCATTAGCGATGAGTCCCATGGCTGCAGCTTGCGCATACATCTTGAACTTACCTCCTTCATACACGACCTTTGCTTTTCCGCCCCAATTATCGCTTGACTCTATTTTATCAACCACTACCTGACCATTATCATTTATATCTTGATAAGAGCTCCCGTTCAAAGGGCTCCCACTCCATATACCACCTAAAGTAAGATCAAAATCACCTAAGGTTCTCTCTACTGCCAGTGTTGCTCTTTCTGTTGGCCAGGGTGGAATTACACCACTTCTAACTTGGTTCTGGTCCAGGACACGGGTTCCGTCTTCGTTGAATTCCAGGTCGGTTTCTACGTCTCTATGATAGATACCGGTCAGATTAAATTTTCCTAATTGTTTTCTGTACTTCACTAAAGCCGTAGGATTCGCGCCCCACCATAGTTGAGGGCCAAAAGCCGCTTTTACACCATCCATGGGACCTTTACCATCTAGTTCGAAACCAGAGATCACCCCATTGTAAATGTCCAGATTTGGGCCATAGTTGGCTTCTGGATATAAACCAAAGAAATCTCCTTCATACTGCCAGTGATAATGTCCAGTCCTGTAAAAACCTTTTAATTTAAAAGCCTTGTGGTCCCATTCGTATTCCGCTTGATAAACAGCAAGTCTGTTGTTATCATCGAGTACTGCTTCGCCTTCTGGTGTATCAACGGTCAAAGGTCTTGCCCTGTTTTCGTAAAAAAGTTCATTGATGGGATTGGTGGCTACGTTTCCTACAATATTGAATTCTACATTGGCCCTCATATTAGGAGATGGTCTTCCTTCTATTCCTACAAAATAAGATTCCATATTATCGAAACCTAATTGATCCGGGAAGCCATTTGATTCAGGGTCCGGATTATCTGGCGTTGTGATCAATGTCCCACCTGTGGTAAATGTCGTGAATTGGGCTGATAATCTGCTGATACTTAATTTTTCCTGACTTCCACCTGATAAAGCGGCCTTATCACCTCGAGCTTTAAGGACGGCTTCCATGATCTGGATCTTATCAAAGTAATTGTTTACGAATTCCAGGTTCGTATCTTCAGCATAAGGGTCAAGTTGATGGGCTTCTTTCAAAGCATAATAAGCGGCTCTGGGATACAGATCATACAAACCTTTTGAATTCGTAGGCCCTTTAGCACAGACCCCAAACCATTCTTCATTCATGTTGTTCTCACCTTCCACATGGTCTTTTTCATATCCTCCATTAGACCAGGAAGCGGTTGTGTCATGGATGTCCAAATTCTTAGTTTGCCCGGTTTTCCACCATCCATCGCTGAACTGGAAAGTAAAACCTCCGATGGAGTTCCCAGCTTTCCCTAATCCAGCGGCATTCTTATAGATCTCATACCAATTATTAACCATATAGTAAGCTTGTGCTTTTTGATCTTCTTGATTTTCTATGGCGTTAAATGCATCTGCACCAAACTCTGTAAACATTATGGGTTTTCCATAATCTTTTTTCACGGTCTTGAATGCATCTCCAAATGACTCACCACGATACATGTTCGTTCCCAGGATATCTACATCAGGACATTCCTCAGCAATGATATCTAGGAATAAGAGATCACCATTACAGATAGCAACGGGAACTTCATCATTAATGGATTTTATTTTATTTGTAGCTCTGTTCATCAAAGCATACATGGGTCTACCTCTATTTTCGCCAACTGCTCTTTTCTGGTCTTCCTCATCCGGGAAGTCCTCAGTTTCAGCTCCAGCCCAGAATAGTCCATAGTTGTTTTCATTACCTAGTAAGAACATTAGCAACCCCGGTGTACCTTTATATTTTCTTGCAAGCTCTTCTACTTCAGATAATAAAAGTTCTTGTGTTTTGGGGTCGTCATATTTAGTAACAGGAGTCCAAACGCCATCTATTGTGAGTCCATATCTTCCAAAGGAGTGGTTCAGCATGGTGTATATCCCATAATTTTCATAGATATATTTTATCCATTTAGGTTGAATGCCCGTGTATACCCTAATAGCATTGACGTTCATGTTCTTTAACATGCTCATTTCATCATCCAGGGCAGCTTTTATGGTGCTTTCCGGCTGTTCCCATAGACTATAGTTGAAATTTTCGCCAATAGGCACATAACTCCAGTTCATTCCATTGATCATAAAGTCCTTTCCTTTAACTTGTAATACAGAACCTTCATCTTTAGAGATGACCTCTACCTTTTGACCCTGTACCATACTCAAGCTAAAGGCCGAAATAATTATCGTTGCAAAAAAATTTTTATTCATAACATAGGATTAAATTAATTCTGAACTTAAAAGGATTTATTGATATATTCTAAACAAAGGACCACACGAATTACATTCAATATAGAAATATACTGATTCAATGATGAACTATCTTCAATTGCGTTCAACTGATAAGAATCCTTATTCTGGTCTTTCGTTATTAGGTCCATACTTGATAATCTTCATTCGGTCACTTATTTTACTGGTGAATTCTAACGTTATCGATTTTCATTGTGCTTTCTACAAAAGTCAGATCGTCATCACTTACGAAATTAAGGCTTTGAGGCTTTGCATTTACACCTAAGCACTTAACTTGAAGAGCTTGAGCGATATTGATGGATACAATATCCTTTATGTTCTCAGGATTTATGGAGTAGAACAGTACAGGGATATTTTTTTTCCTATTCTTTCTATAACCTCCTTTTACTTTATCTTCCAGTGTGTGCTGATCTTTTTGAAGTTCTATGTTGTATTCTGTGCTATTATTAATAGAGATCTTTCTTTTACCAAAACCCAGGTTCGAGATGATCAAAATAGCTCCTCTAGTAACATCTTCTAAAGTGAACTCACCATCAAATCTCTTGATCGTCTCTTTATTCCTGGTTTTTAATTTGTCCTCATTATCAGACAAATGGATTTGATCTGGTCCATCTACTAAGACTTCGTTAACGGAGAAATTTTGTGCTTTAACACTGAAAACAAAGGCACAAAGCATGAAGAATAGATAATTTCCAGACATTACTAATGTTTGATCATAAAATTAGTGGGTTAAGATCTAGTATACGTGATCTACACACCTACATTTCTACTACATCGTTTGCGTACTTCACTGATCTACATCTTGAAATTAACTTAAAGCGGTGATGTAGCAGGTTATATCATTATGTTAAAATTGTGTTGGTTAGGAATAATATAGTGTTGATTATGGATTTGTACAGGTAATGTTCAGGTATAAAAGGCGGATGTAGTGCTATTATAATTCCAGGATATAATTTGTTAAGCTCTCATCATGCTCTAATTCCATTTTTTTTCTCAAACGATATCGTTTTACTTCAACGCTCTTTACGGATATGTTGAATAAAGGAGCGATCTCCTTGGAAGATAAATTAAGCCTTAAATAGGCGCATAATCTAAGGTCATTTGATGTTAATGATGGGTGCCTTGCTTTCATCTTCTTTAAGAAGTCCTTATCTGCATTATTGAACGCTTCTTCAAAGAACTTCCAGTCGTCTGAATTATTGATGTTCTTATCTATTAGATGGAGAACACGCTGTATTGCGTTCTTGGGTGGTTCGGTTTGTTTGATCTCTTGCTTTAAATGGTTTAGGAACTCGTTCTTTTTGATCAGGCTCATTGTAGATATTGCCAGTTCCCTGTTCTTGCTTTCCACGTCTTTCTCCAGCTGTTCGTTCTTCACTTTCATGATCTTTTTTTGAGAAGCAAGCTCTTTTAACTCTAATTTACGTTTGTTCTCCTCTTCTATCTTCTTTTTTTGCTTTTTGTAGTGTTTCTTATGTAAGTAATTAAATAGAAGGAACAAGCCTATGAACGCCATCACATAAACGAAAACCATACGATTGGATAACAGGAACGGTCTTTGAATAGTAAAAGCATAGCTGATCTGATTGGCACTTTTTTGCTTCCCAATCCTCCCTTTTACCCTAAGTTCATAATTGCCGAACGGAAGGTTCTCGAAATTTATGATATTACTACTATTCCATTTACTCCATTGCTTATGATAACCTTCTATCTTATATTGATATTCTGTCTCCATAAATGGTTTATAGTCTACGATGCTGGTGTTGAACTTAATAGAGTTCATGCGATACTCTATATTTTTCACTTCATTCTCATCGAGGGACAATTTCTTTTCTTTTCCAGTCTTTTGGTCCTTGATGCTGACCTGGTTTAAATTGAGTTTTAAGGGTCTAATCTGGTTTTTGAACTTGGCCATATCAATCACCCAGAATCCGTTTGATGTACCGAAGATATACTCCTGGTTCTTAAGAACGGATATGTTCTCATAGCCTACCATGGCATTCCTTTTGTTGCTGCTTACAGGTATGACTGTTTCATTATAACCTTTATTCAGGTTACTTCTTTCTACATATCTAATGGAATTACTGGTAAAACTCCAGAAGGCATTATCGTTTACAGGAATGACCTTGCCGCTGGTGTAGGTTGAGCTTCCATAAGCAAGTTTAGTTAATAATGTATCTTTCACAAACCTTTCCTTATCTTTTGAATAAACGAAAAGCCCTTTCCTGTTTGAATACAGTAGGGTGTCGTTTAATTTGGTCAACCCGGAATAAAGCCCTTTCATTACCCCTTTTGCAGGTTCCACCTTGAGTGTTCTGGTCAGTTCTTCATTAAGACTTACCTTATAAACCCCTTTATATTCATGATCAATGATCAATTCCCTTCTTTCCACGAATTCTATTGATCGCGATGAAATATTGAATCCTTCTATTTTATGTTGTAAGTTCCATTTTCCCGATTTTTTTCTTATTAAGCTCAGACCATTATAATTTCCCTGTAAAATAAGGTTTTTTTTACCAGGAACTTTTTTGAAACACCAGGTGCCTTCTATTTTAGATATTTGACTGGAATCACCACCATCGATAAGGAACGTACCATTATTATGTCCACAAAAAAGCTGGCCATCATAGACTGACAAAGACCACACCTGTCCATTTGTTCCTTGAACCGACTTGAAACTGGAATCACCATTATTCATCCTTTTATAGAACAAACCCTGGTTCGTTCCTAAATAAAGGTAACCATCATGTTTTTTTGAAGCGTAGACCGTTCCCAATTTTCCTGTTGCATCATTAAAGGTCCTGATTGAGGATTGATAATTGACCTGATTGATTCCATTATCCAATCCTGCCCATATATTTCCGTTCTCATCTTCCATCAGAGAAAGAACAGTATTATTGCTCAACGCATTGGACGTGTTTAAACGTTGGACTTCTTTTCCGTTATCGTTCAGTATGATGATCCCATTGGATACGGTACCTAATATGATCTTTTTTGATGTTTTGATGCTACTGTAGACATTGAGCGTTCTTCCTGCTTTTTTATCAGGCCACATGGTACTTCCATCATCAAGTTTGCGAATACCTGCCTGATCGGTCTGTACTAATATTTCACCTTTTAATTTATAAAGGTTTACGATGGCATTATCCTTAAATACGGATGCGTCGCTTATCAGTTTGATATGACCGCTTTGTAGCTGGTAGATGCCGTGCCTCGGTTGACTGAGGAACAATCGGTCATCCACATAGAACACCTTATAAATACCATGCTCAGGACTAATTTTGTTCACCTGGTCTGTTACGGTATCGATCGAATAGATGTTATGCAAGCTTTGAAAAAGAATGTTCTTACCCACTTTCAGGATCTTCCAGAACTGTTCATCTTCATCCAGGTCGACATTTAATTTCTTGGTCAGGGATGTGTAGTTCAACACACCGTTTTCATCTTCTTTCCAATAACCAAAATCACGAAAACATCCGGTGTAAATTTTTTCATCATCTACAAATACTGATCGCAATATACTTTCATTTGGGGAGTCATAAACTCCCCAACTTTCTCCATTATAAGTTAGCAGCCCTTTATTATTGGCTACATAGATATGACCATTATCTCCCTGATCAATTGACCAGTTTTGATTATCTGCATTATATGTTTTTGGCGTATAATGAGAAACCGGCGGCAAGAATTGACCATTAGTTTTATTTAAGCATAAAGCTAAGATCAAGCATAGAAAATATTTGTGATTGAAGAACATAATTAAGAAAATCTATCATCCCAAATACTTTCAATTTCTTCTAAAGATTTGTTTTTAGTTTCCGGGATCAT
>CAJXLO010000043.1 GCA_913056525.1 uncultured Psychroflexus sp. | reverse complement strand
CCACAAGATGCCGTGAGATTTGGCTTTTCCCCTGGTTTTTCTGATAATATTGATGCTAAAGATGCATTGCAGATCGGGAATTTAGATGAAAATTTTTCTGTTTATTCTAATCAAAAAGTGCTGACCATAGAAAAAAGAGGTTTACCTCAATTAGGCGATAGTCATCAACTTTATACGTTTCCTATGGAGCATAACGATTATATGATGACAGCTACTGTTCAAAATGTAGATCCTAATTTACCGGTTACTTTAGTAGATAATTATACAGATACGGCAGTAGATCTACAGCCGGGTTTCAACGAGTACAGTTTTCAGGTTGATCCAAATATACCGGAAAGTGCGGCATGGAATAGGTTTGATCTGGTTTTTGATAATGTTACCTTAGGAACAGATTCAAATGATTTAGAAAATGATCTAAGTGTTTATCCTAATCCGGTTTCTAATGGAAATGTAACGATCAACTCAACTCAATTAAGCGGTCAAGATGCTGATATCGCTATTTTCAACGCTTTAGGTAAAGAAGTTTATCATTCATCTGTGCGATTTGAAGCCGGAAAAGCTGATATTAACTCGCTGTCTTTAGCATCTGGTGTTTACTTTCTACAAGTGAATTTAGATGAACAAAGTTTCCGTAAAAAATTGATAGTGAGATAAATTTTTCAATGAACCATATGATTTAAGGCCGAGCTCTTTAGTTCGGCTTTTTTTCTGCTTCAAAAAGTTCAAGAAAATGTCGGTTTAGCGACGCTTTAATAGGTTCAAGTTCTAATTCTTTTTGACCTACTTCTTTATTGAGCGAGGTAACTGCTTTGTCCTGAATACCACAAGGAATGATATGATCGAAATATTGAAGGTCGGTATTGATATTAAAGGCAAGACCGTGCATGGTAACCCACCGCGAAGCACGAACGCCCATCGCACAGATCTTTCGAGCGTAAGGCGTGCCAACATCTATCCAAACGCCGGTTTCCCCTTTGCTTCTTTCTCCTTTGATGTCGAATTCTGCTAAGGTCTTGATGACGGTTTCTTCAAGTAATCTAAGATATTCATGGATATCGGTAAAAAAGTTCTCCAGGTCTAAGATAGGATAGGCCACGACCTGTCCAGGACCATGGTAAGTGATATCACCGCCTCGATTGATCTTATAATAAGTAGCTTCTACCTTTTCCAGTTCAGCCTCACTGATCTTCAGATTATTGATATCACCACTTTTACCTAAGGTATAAACATGCGGATGTTCTACGAATAATAAGTAATTCGGTGTTGGCTCATTCTTTTCTTCCCTTCTGTTACGAACCTTAACGGATAATATTTGCTGAAAAAGCTCTTCCTGATAGTCCCAGGTCCATTTATAATCCTTTCTTCCCAGGTCTTCTATTTGGATAATTTTATTGCTCAAGGTTTTTATGTCAAAGATACTTTTAATCCATGAAATGGGAATTATTAAAGCTTTAAACGAACCGAAACTTGAAAACTTATTTTATTTTTAACAAATTATCACGTATATCTACTTAATTTTAAACAAAAATTTGTTATGAAGATTTCCGTACACGCTTGGATTGCCTGGCTGACCCTACTATTACTTACGATAACGATCATGTCAGCAATGAACTTTCCATTCAATTGGGTTTTTTGGTTAACTTTGATCGGTCAGGGACTATTGATCTATGTGGTATTTAAGGTGTTAAGAGATGATTATAGAACACCACTCGAATTCAATGACTGGTATCAAGATCAGCCTGTACCCAAAGAGGAGCAGCAAGAGTAAATATTGTTATATCATTGCTAACTTCATAGCTTAGGTCATAGACTTCCACAAATACTTCTATATTTGCAACAAAGCTAAATGACTTATGTTAATAGTAGTACTGATCGGTTTTTTGCTTTCAGCATTACTTCTTTTTACAGGTAATTTCTTTAAGGAAAAAAAACTTAGTACGCTACTAACGATACTTCCACTAGGAATTCTTATTTATCTGTTATCATTTGGTCAAAAAATAGCTCAGGGTGAGGTTATTTATTTACATTATGAATGGATACCCGCTTTTGATGTAAGCCTGAACTTTAGATTAGATGGCCTTTCTTTTTTATTTGGTCTACTTATCAGTGGTATAGGTACGCTTGTATTTTTCTATACGTCATCCTATCTGAAAGGTCATCATTTCCTGGATAGGTTTTATAGTTATTTAAGTATGTTCATGGCCGCCATGTTGGGTTTGGTCCTATCGGATAATTTGATCACCATGTTCATCTTCTGGGAATTGACCAGTATCACCTCTTTTTTCCTTATCGGTTTTAATAATGAAAGCCAAAGTTCCAGGAAATCTGCTCTTGTCGCCCTGGGAATAACGGGTTTGGGTGGCTTCTTCCTGTTAGCCGGAGCGGTTTTAATAGGAGAGTCAGCAGGAACCTACTCCATATCACAGATACTTTCTGATCCAGAAGCCGTAAGGTCTGGAAGTTACTTTAGTTTGATTTGTATCTTTATGACCCTGGCAGCTTTTACAAAATCGGCGCAATTTCCCTTTCATTTCTGGCTTCCCGGAGCAATGCAAGCACCTACGCCGGTGTCTACCTATCTACATTCTGCGACCATGGTGAAAGCCGGTGTTTATTTATTGTTCAGGTTCTCTCCGGTATTTGAAGGCTCGCATCTTTGGCATGAACTGCTGCTTATATTTGGTGCTGTGACCATGATCTATAGTGCTTATCACATCATCTTCAGGATCGACCTGAAATCTATATTAGCTTATTCTACCATCGCAGCCTTAGGTATTTTAGTGTTTCTCATCGGTATCGGAACGAAAATGGCCATTACCGCCGCGGCTGTTTTTATTGTTGTCCATGCCTTATACAAAGCTTCTTTGTTCCTTATTGCCGGTATCATTGACCACGAAACTGGAACGCGCGATATCACCAGATTGAGCGGATTGAGACATAAGATGATGCCGATCTTCATCACAGGTGTGATCGCAGCGGCCATAAGTGGTGGAATCCCACCAACATTAGGATTCATCGGAAAGGAACTCATCTATGAGTCGACGTATCACTTTACAGAAAGTGTTGTTTTTTTGACATTCTTGGCCATTTTCACTAAGATTTTGCTTTTTTATGCGGGATTTGTCGTTGGCATGAAGCCTTTTACGGGAAAGTTACCGGCAGCACTTAGCGAAGTTCACAAGCCCGATATCAAAATGAGCTTACCACCGGCCATCATGGTCATCCTGGGTTTGGTCCTGGGGATTTTTCCCGGGTTTATCGAGGACTTTATCAGTGCTCCGATAACACAAACATTCGGTTTTACGGATGTTGAGCATTTGAAAATTTGGCATGGCTTCTCTGAAATATTGGTCTTCAGCATGGTCACGATACTTATCGGTACGATCATGTATCTCACTCTCAAGCCAAACTATAAGCTCAAAGGTTTTATCAGTAAACTAGAGGTGATCTCACCGCTTCAACTAATGAACGACCTTAATCAGGGATTTGAAAAAATATCCGGATGGTGGACCAATCTGTTCCAGAACGGATATTTACGCCATTATGTAGCAACATGCGTGCTTTTCATGGTGATCAGCATCGGTTATGTCGTCGTTTTTAATTTTAACCTCGACCTGGCCGATCAGGCTTTTCATCAGCTAACCTTCCATGAAGTAGCCATAATAGTGATCATGTTAGGTGCTGTTATTTTCACAGTGGTGACCCGATCCAGGTTAGCTGCGGTGGTCGCGATGGGAATAGTGGGTTTTTCCTTTAGTTTGATATTCCTGTTCTATGGAGCACCAGATCTGGCAATGACGCAATTTTCCGTTGATACCTTAACGGTGATACTCTTTGTTCTGGTCTTGTACAAATTACCGAAATACCTGAAATTAACGAAAAATGTTTTACGATTAGAGCACGGAATATTATCATTGACCTTTGGCACATTGGTATCAATGATCATATTGATGGTTTTACAACAACCAGTTCAAAAAGAGGTCAGTGAGTATTATGGAGATAACGCCTATCTTTTGGCCAAGGGCAAGAATGTGGTAAACGTGATCCTGGTGGATTTCAGAGGGATTGACACACTGATCGAAGTATCGGTGCTGACCGTTGCCAGTCTGGGCGTTTTCGGTTTGATCAAATTAAGGATTAGAAGTAGGGATAAAAAATAAATTATGCAAACAACGATATTAAAGGCCGCTTCCAATTTTCTTTTGCCGGTACTTTTACTTTTTTCCATTTTCATATTATTGCGCGGACATTATCTGCCTGGAGGAGGATTCATCGGTGGTTTAATAGCGTCAAGTGCTTTCGTTCTGGACGCATTCGCGAACGGATTGGTCTACACGAAGTCTATGTTGAGGTTTCATCCAGGTTTTTTGATGCCCCTGGGTTTGACCTTCAGTTTCCTGGCAGCAATTTCGCCTTTTTTCGTTGGAAAACCCTTGATGCACGCTTTATGGATGAAAGGACATATTCCGGTCATCGGTAAGTTAGGAACTCCGCTGATATTCGATATCGGCGTTTATCTTGTGGTCATAGGTGCAGCACTTACCATAATCTTTACAATCTCTGAATCCAGATAAGCTATGGAGGTCGTATTAGCTATAATAACGGGAATACTTTATGCAGCTGGCATCTATATGATGATGCGTAGAAGTATCGTCAAGCTGATCATAGGAGTTATACTTTTTAGCAATGGGGTGAATTTGCTCATATTCTTATCCGGTAGATTAAAGAAAGGGAAACCGCCTTTGATCCCTGAATCAAGTGATGTATTCATTGAAGCGTACACGGATCCCATACCACAGGCACTTATCTTGACAGCGATCGTTATCAGCTTCGGTCTTCAGGCATTTGCCATCGTTTTGGTAAAAAGAGCTTATAAAGTGCTTCATACGGACGACCTGGACCAACTTAACACAACAGACGAAGATTCATGATGGAAAACCTTGTAATTTGGCCATTAGCCGTTCATTTCTTCTTTAGCCTTATCCTCATGTTCGGCTGGAAGAATATTAGGTTCCAGAAAAATGTTACTATAATCGGGAATTCCGTATCCCTGGCGGTGGCGATATATTTGTTCATACACATCTATCAGAATGGCACTCAAACATTGGCCGCTGGCGGTTGGGAAGCTCCTTTTGGTATCGTTTTCGTGAGCGACCTTTTTGCAGCGACCCTGGTATTATTAACGGCCATTAGCGGATTTGCGGTTTCTATTTTCACCGTCGTATCTGTGATGAACGCCCGGCTGCGTTTCGGTTTCTTTAGCGTTTATCATTTCTTGTTGCTCGGTTTGAACGGTGCTTTCCTGACAGGTGATATCTTTAACTTATACGTTTGGTTTGAGATCATTATCATCAGTTCGTTCGTCCTGATCAGTATAGGAGGAGAAAAGAACCAACTAGAAGGAGCTGTTAAGTATTTCGCGCTGAATTTCATGGCTTCTATGATCTTCCTTACAGGTCTTGGATTGCTCTACGGTCTCACCGGAACGCTGAACATGGCCGATCTATCGGTTAAGATAGCTAACGTAGAGAGTCGTTCGCTTGTAGATATATGTGCGGTGTTATTCTTTGTGGGTTTTGGGATTAAGTCTGCAGTGTTCCCGCTCTATTTCTGGCTACCGGCTTCTTATCATACGCCACCTTCTGCAGTATCTGCAATATTTGGTGGATTGCTGACTAAAGTGGGCGTTTATGCTTTGATCAGGGTTTTTACCTTGATATTCATAGAAGACCTTTTCCTACAGACCTTGATATTGGCGATAGCCTTTTTTACGATCATCAGTGGAGCTTTTGGTGCATTGATCAACAATAACCTACGGAAGATATTCTCCTATCTTATCATTTGTCATATCGGTTTTATCATAGGTGGTTTGGGAGTTTATACGGAACTTGCTTTAGCAGGTGCCTTGTTCTACCTTGTCCATGACATTACGGTGAAGACCAATCTCTATTTAATATCAGGTTTGATCTACAGGCTAAAAGGAAACACGAACATCAAGCAGCTCGGGAATATTTACAGGGACTATCCTAAGCTTAGCGTAATCATCGCCCTGATACTGTTCTCATTAGTCGGCGTGCCACCCTTGTCCGGTTTTTGGCCTAAAGTTTCTCTTTTTCAGGCGGCGTTCGCCAACGCTAATTACTGGTATATCGGTGCATTGATATTCGGCAGTTTGATCACATTGATCATCGCGGCTAAGATCTGGTCTGAGGTTTTCTGGAAAAATAAGGACTCCGAAATACCTACAAGGCGTTTCATTCAGTTCGATAAGCTTAAGAACCTACAAAAAGCACAATTCGTCGTGCCGATCATCGTCTTAGCGGTGATTTCTTTATATATCGGTTTTGGTGCACAACATGTTCAGGAACTGGTCAGCGAGATTGCCCATGACCTAAAGAATAACCGATCGTATATTGATGCGGTATTAAATCAAGAACAATGAGGAAGATATTATTGACCAACATCGTCCTAACTTTTATCTGGACCTTACTTACCGGTGATTTCCATGCTTATAATTTTATCATCGGTTTTATATTGAGCTTTGCTTTTCTATGGGTTACGGACCATTCGAATAAGACCACGCGATATTTCTGGTATTTCCCCAAGGTGATCAGTTTTTTGATCTTCTTTATCTTTGAACTGACAAAGGCTAACATTCAGGTAGCTTATGAAGTGATCACGCCTACGCACTATATGAAGCCTGGGATCGTCCAAATACCATTGGACCTGGAAACGGACCTGGAGATCACTTTACTGGCCAATCTGATAACCCTAACACCGGGAACTTTAAGCCTGGACGTTTCCAAGGATAAAAAAGCCTTATATGTGCATTCCATGTACGTACATGATCGAGATGATTTTATAGCAGGAATAAAGAACGGATTTGAAACCAAGATAATCGAACTATTAAGATGAGCACCCAAGTGTATTTACAATATGTGATCATTCCTATTTTGATACTATCTGAGTTGATGGTCTTTGTTCGCTTTCTTAAAGGACCGAGTGTCATAGATCGTGTAGTGGCCCTGGACCTGATCGTTACCATTGGCATTGGTATCATATCCATATATAGTATGATCACGGACACATCCAACTTTTTAGATATTGCGATGATCCTGGCATTGATCGCTTTTCTGGGAACTGTTGCATTTTCCTACTATTTAGAAAAAAGAAATAAGAATGACTGATATTCTCATTATCATATTATCGACTGCTGGCGCTTTGTTCAGTCTATTAGCGGCCATCGGCATCATTCGTATGCCGGATACTTACCTAAGGATATCTGTTAATACAAAGGCAGCTACCTTAGGTGTTGGATTAATGTTAGGCAGCGCTGCGATATTCTTTCAGGACTTTGCCGTCACAACGCGAGTCCAGGCGATCATTATCTTTATCTTATTAACTGCTCCCGTCGGTGCTCATCTTATCGGAAGAACTTCTTATTTTACTGGTAATAAATTATGGAAAGGCTCAGTGGTCGATGATCTAAAAGGTAAATACAATATCAAATCCCACGAACTGCAAAGTAAAAACGTTGATGATGAAAGGAAGAAAAGACATATCGAGCGAACTGACCAGTAAACTGGAGAAGAGAAAGGAAGCCGGACAGCTCCGAGCATTAAGTATGAACGATCCTTCCTTAATTGACTTTTCATCGAACGATTATCTGGGATTAGCTCGTGAAAGTGATGTAGCAAAAGAAGCCTTTGAGATCTTGGAAGAATATGGGTTCGCGGAACAGAACGGAGCTAGAGGTTCCCGATTATTGAACGGTAATCATGCTTTATTTGACAAAGCAGAGAACTTTCTGGCTCATTATCATCATTCTGAGAGCGCACTGATATATAATTCCGGATACACGGCGAACATTGGTTTATTGACAGCTGTACTTACGCGGAATAGCATTGCAGTTTATGATGAACTTATACACGCAAGCCTTAGGGATGCCATTCATTTCAGTAATGCCAGGTCTTACAGATTTGCTCACAACGAGCTAGAAGATTTGGAAAAAAAATTAAAGAAAGTGAGGTCCAATTTTCCTGATAGCCCGATATATTTGGTTACGGAAGCCGTTTTTTCTATGGATGGTGATGTTGCTCCCCTTAGATCCATAAAGCAATGTTGTCAAGAACATAATGCTTATCTAATCCTGGACGAAGCCCACGCAACGGCAACACCAGTGCATAGTGAGGTCGAGAATGAAGTAAAGGAGTTTGCATTTGCCCGTATATTGACCTTTGGAAAGTCTTTAGGTGTTCATGGTGCTTGCATTTTGTCCTCTTTATCGCTTAGGGAATATTTGATCAATTTTTCCAGAAGTTTTATCTATACAACGGCTTTAGCTCCGCATTGCATAGCCACAATATTAGCGTCTTATGCGTTCCTTAAGGAAAACCCTGATAGGGTTCAACTTTTGGAACAAATAATTGCAGCGTTCAGGGCAGAAATTAAAAGGAATGAACTACAGGAACATTTTTTGGAAAGCCGTACACCGATTCAATCTTTCATGGTCAGGGACAGCACTAAGACTAAAGATCTGGAAAACGAGCTCAGGCGTAAAGGTTTTGATATCAGAGCTATATTGTCACCAACGGTTCCGGAAGATACCGAGCGCTTAAGGATATGCCTCCACTCGTTCAATACGGAACGTTCAATACGACTTCTGATCAATTTTTTAAAACATCAAATATGGACATATTCATCACCGGTATAGGTACAGATGTAGGTAAAACCATAGCTTCAGCTGTTTTTGTAGAGGCTTTACAAGCGGATTATTTTAAACCTGTACAAGCTGGAGATCTTCATTATTCGGATACGGATAAGGTAAAAGAGCTGGTTGATCATGGAGAAAGTAGGTTTTATCCTAATGCTTACGCTTTAAAAACACCTATGAGCCCGCATGCGGCCGCTGATATTGATAACGTAAAGATAAATATCGACCATATAAAAAGACCGTCAACTAATGCTCATCTGGTCATTGAAGGTGCAGGCGGTCTAATGGTTCCTATCAATCATCAGGAATGTATCCTGGACCTCATCAAACCTACTGACAAGGTCATTCTGGTTTCCAGGCATTATCTGGGAAGCATCAATCACACATTGCTTAGTCATAAACTCCTAACCCAAAGGAATATTGACCACGAGTTCTTGTTCATAGGAGATGAGCATCCAACGACTGAAGCGATCATAGAAAAAATGACGGGGAAAAAGGCCATTGGAAGGATACCCAATTTGAAAGAGCTGAACACTAAGGCCATAAGGTCAGTAGCTGATAGGCTCAAACCTAAAATGCTCAATAAATTACAACTCAAAAAGTAAGTTATGAAAAAAAGGACACTAGCCTTAATGCAGGAAGACAAGAAGAATATTTGGCATCCGCTTACCCAACATAAGTTGGTTGAAGGTTTGCTGCCAGTAAAGAAAGCTAAAGCAGAACGCTTATATGATACAGAAGGTCGAAGCTATATAGATGGAATAGCTTCCTGGTACACCAGTATGTTCGGGCATTGTCATCCTAAGATCATAGATGCCGTAACTGATCAGATGAAAGAACTGGACCAGATCGTCTTCAGCGGTTTCACCCATGAACCAGCGGTCAAGCTATCCCAGGAATTACTGGAAATCCTACCTGATGTTCAGACGAAATTATTCTTTAATGATAATGGCTCAACAGCTACGGAGGTTGGTATTAAAATGGCCTTACAGTACCATAGCAATAGAGGCAAGGATAAGGATGTGCTGCTGGCCTTTGAAGACGGCTTTCATGGAGATACACTTGGAGCGATGTCAGCATCAGGGCTTAGCGTATACAATGGCGCTTTTGAGAAGCACTTCCTGGAGGTAAAACGAATCCCTAAACCCAACGGGAACAATAATAAAGTCATCATTGAACAATTAGAGAAGTTGATAGCCGAGCATAGAATTGCCGGGTTCATATATGAACCTTTGGTACAGGGAGCGGCCGGAATGAAGTTCTATAATGCTGAAGGACTGGAAA
This sequence comes from uncultured Psychroflexus sp., assembly GCA_913056525.1. Classification (GTDB taxonomy): domain Bacteria; phylum Bacteroidota; class Bacteroidia; order Flavobacteriales; family Flavobacteriaceae; genus Psychroflexus. The sequence continues at coordinate 7,149 of CAJXLO010000043.1, read as the reverse complement.
TGATACTCCAGACCTGTAAAGAAAACGGCATAATTTGTATAGCCGATGAAGTGATGACCGGATTTGGCAAAACGGGTAAGTTATTTGCCTCTGACCACCTTTCCATACAACCGGACATTATGTGTATGAGCAAAGCTCTCTCTGCAGGAATGGTGCCTATGGGCGTCACTTCTTGTTCAGATAGGATCTATCAGGCCTTCTATGCTGATGAGATTGAAAAAGGGCTATTCCATGGTCATACGTATACGGGGAATCCTTTAGCTTGTGCCGCTGCATTAGCTTCCATAGATCTACTGCGTTCCAGGAGGATTCAACAGAACATCACTAAAATAGAGCAGCTCAATAAGGATTTTGCTAAAAAGTTGGAAAAGAAAAAGAACGTGATCAATGTAAGGACAATGGGCGTGATCTTGGCCTTTGAACTGGATGTGGAAATGGCAAGATATGGTTCGTTAAGGAATGAGCTTTATCAATTCTTCATGGATAAGGGTGTTTTCCTTAGACCTTTAGGCAACACGATCTATGTCTTACCTCCATTTATCATTAAAGGAAGGAATCTTCAAAGGATACATAAGGTCATCCTACAGTGTATCAAAAAATTCACCTGATCTTATGAAGAAAACATTGATGGTCTTAACAATGACCGTTTTGATCATTTCTATATTTATCAGGTTCATCGATCATTGGATAGCCAATTTATTCGCTCAATTCGTACCCCAATATTCTTTTTTCTTCTTACTGGTGCTTGTTTACGCACTATGGAAAAGCCCCAAGTCCCTTTTGAGCTTGTTCAGTTTTACAGGTCTATTCTTCAATCTTATTGCAATACTACCACTACATTTACCCAACCATACAACTGAGCCAGCATCTAATGATAGAGTAGAAGTGCTTTCTATCAATTTATGGAGTCAGAATAAAGAGGTTGATGCCGTAAGACGATTGATAAAGGAATACGATGCAGATATTCTACTATTGCTTGAGTATACGCCTGCCTGGAATAAGGCATTAGACTATCTAGACCGAGAATATGCTCATCAAAGCAAACAAATGAGGTCTGATAACTTTGGAATGGCCATCCTTAGTAAGTTCCCTATGGAAGCTGATATAAAGCTGGAAGAAGTACCCGCGATCAATGCGATCATCAAGCTTCGCTCTTCTTCTTTTCACCTACTGGCAAGGCACCCAAGGCCACCTTTATCTCCAACAAACTATCAAGAGCAGAAAGAGGTTTTCAGCCATATAAAAGGCTTGGTGAATAATACGGACCAACCCGTCATCGTTGGTGGTGATCTGAACGCTAATTCCTTTAGCTTACACTACAATGAACTTATTCAAAATACACGCCTAATGGATTCCAGAAAAGGTTTTGGCTTACAACCTACCTGGCCGGCCTTCTTAGGTCCGTTCGGGATAACGCTCGACCATTTCCTGGTAACGGAAGATTGGAAGGTTGCAGAAAGGAAAGTACTAGAAGATATAGGCAGTGATCACGCTCCCATCTTTCTTCAATTAAAAAAACCGCCATTATAGGATGACGGTTGATTTGTTAGCCAGTCAATTGAATGGAAAGTTAACTTAACGTTCAGTGACTAGACAAAGAAAGAAAAATAATCCCATCAATGCATTGGACAAATAACTGGACATCTATTGAAACATTGATAATAAGTGGAATAGAATCTGGTCATATCGAATTTAGATGCGTCTGTAGATTCACATTACGAGTTAAGTTCATATTTTTTCTTAACCTGTATCTGCTTTTATCAACGGATGAAGGTTGTATGTTTGAAAGTGATGCTATTTCTTGATTGCTGAACCCCATTTTGATATAGATACAAAGCCTTTCTTCTTTGGCGCTCAAGTTAGGATAGCGTTCTGTGAGCTTTCTGATAAAATCTTCTTCCAGAAGCAGTATATCATCTTCCAGGCTCTCACCAGAAGATCGCAATTGCTCATCGATGGAGCTGAATATTTCCTTGATGTCCTTTCTTATAAGCTGCGGTTTTTCATTGTAATTCTCATTGACCATTTCCCTGAGCTCAGCTAAAAAATGGTTTCTGCTCTTTAGAAGGTCTATCTTCTCTTTTATCTCTTTCTTGTGTTTTTTTTCAGCCTTACTTAGCGATTCTTTTAGGTTCAGCTCTTTTTTGGAAAAGTTTTGAGTTAACTGTTCCCGTCTCCGCTTGTTATAGTGCCAGAGCAAGATCAACAAAAGTGCCGTCCCGATAGATGAAAGACTTAGCCAGTTGATCCAATATTCCAGATCGGACATTTTCTTCTGGTTCGAGTTCAATATATTATGGGTCAGCCTAAGCTGGAAAACGTTTGATAGTTGGGTTGCTTTTAATTGTTTTAACAAACTATCTCTATACTTTTTCGACCTTTCCAGACCTTTCTTGTCATTCTTATTGGAATAGTTTCTGATCAGCAGGTCTGCTTTCTTAACAACGATCTCAGGCGATGCTTTCAAATGTAGATCGATGGACTTGAGAAGGTCGATCGATCGAGCGTATCGACCATTCTGATAATGATGCCCTGCCAGGACCATCTTTGCTCTGTTCACCATAACCTCATTGTTATTCTTGAGATAATGTTCTTTTGCTTTCTGATATGCATCCTGTATGAAAGAAGCACGGTCTTTCGTAATAGCGTACTTGAGCTGATTGATTGGGTCTATATCCTTATCATTGGCCCTGGCAATAGAATCTGCTCTCTTGAAATAATGATAAGCAGAATCCCTCTTGCTTTCTTCAAAGTACCATTCTGCTTTTCTTTGATACAAAAGGTGCATGTATTTATGTTTCCTCTTCTTGTATTCTTTGAATGAACGATCTATCCATTCTTTGGCTAAATTTTTATTGTTTGACCTTATAAGGTTATCTATTATGAAGGTTTTGACCAATAAGACATCAGCATTGCTTTTATAGGCTCGCTTTACTTCAAGCGCTTGTTTGAGATGGTTCATCGCCTTATCATAATATCCAAGCTCGGTAAGTGCTAAACCGGTGTTCATCTCGATGTATCCTTCGCCGATCCTGTCTTCGTATTCTTTTATAAAGGGTAAAGCCTTTTGATAGGTTTCCAGTGCTGTTTGATACTGGCCGCTATGGAAGTAGATGTTCCCTATCTCACTGAAGATACCAGTAGGATTGCCTACTTTATTCTTCAGATGAATGTTGAGGGATTTATCAAAGTACTGCCTGGCAAGGTCGATATTAGCGTTATCGGCTGCTATTTTTCCCCTTAAGTAGAGATTATAGGCTAGTTGAGGTTTGAAGTTACCGCTTTTCATTTGTTGCGAAGCTTCATTTAACAAACTTGTTGCCTTGAGATGATTTCCGTTTTCTATGAAATTGTTTGCCAGTTTATTAAGCGATGAGATATAGAAGTCTTTATTATTCCTTTGCTTGGCTATGGTTTCCGCTTTATATAGATAGTCCAGATTCCTTACGTATGCGGTGTCCAACATCTCGATCTCGAACAAGTTAAGGTACATTTTGGTCTTTGCTTGACTTATATCATTCTTCTCTATATAGGTCCTGGCACGCTTACCATACTTTTTTGCAGAATCCAGGTTTACACTGAACCATTCCGCTGTAAGTTGGTTCATCATATTAGCCTTCCTTACGCCATCAGCCTCTTTTAGTGCAGTTCTTAACTTGATGATGCTCTCTACTTTTTGGCTTTGCGAAAAGAGATGCATGGAGAGTAATAATAAGACCATGAGAAACATCGACCTGAACATGTTGATTTTTTTTTGATGTTTCGTCATATATTAAAAATTAGATCATTTTAAAGTCTGTGTTTCATGACCCTTTAATCAATGATACAGAATATAGATGCTCAACTAGACATAAAATGAAAAGATAATATTAACAAATTTAATTAAAATTATCTAAAATATTCTCTCGGTTCAATGCATATCCACCTGCTATCATCTATTGACCTAAGCTCCTTAATTTATAAGAACGATAATGAAGTACTATTGAAAAAAGATGATCTTTTAATTACGTTCAAGGTGTTAATTTGAACTTTTGATCAATTCTTCATAGGCGAAGACCGTTGAGTATCCCTTGCTCCTAAAATAGTTCCTAATATCATCATTAGTGAGTACGGCCACAAAATCGCCGCCCCAGGCACCAAGGCTTTTTACAGCAGCATCCAGCTCTGGGAAAAGTCTTTCTTTTACGGTTTCTTGATTTAATAAACTTCCCATCATCTTCTCGTGTTCAACCATACATTTCTTAGCATCTTCAAAACGGGTAGCCGTTAAAAGCTGATGGTTCAATTTCTTTAATTGTTCAACAGGTCGGGACCTATCATTAGGTAAACCCTTATAATATCTAATCGCTTCCCTACTGTTTTGTTTCCTGTTGAGGTAGACAAAATATAGATGATGCCGTAGAAAGGCGGGAAGATATATATTTTTATAACTTCCATCCTGATATAAGATAGGTTGATCGGCTTGTGCACAGGCAATGTCATAACCGCTTCCGCCAAAGCTTTTAGCTAATAGCCGATATGGGTCTACCTGGGCGAATTGAGACAAGTTGTTCACCAATGTCGATGAAGTTCCTAAACCCCAATTCCTATCAAAATCCAATTTTGTGGTAAACTGATAATTATCGGATGGGAAGCAATTTTCGTTCATCCGATACATTTCCTGTAGTAAGAGGACGATCTTTTTTTCCTGATGATCAGTAACATCATATTGGTTCGCAAGTACATCGGTTAGATCGAAGTCCATAGAAAACCAGCAGTTTCCTTCCTGGTCATAGCTTTTCCAACTTGATCGATGTCCAGCTTCCTGAACTTCCAGCGACTGACCGAACTTAGTGGGGAGCGCGATGGCCGGCGCACCATCTAAGACCAGATATTCGCCGGTTAGTAATAATTTGCCGTTGCTATAGAACCTCATGCACGTATCCGATTGATGAAATTAACCACTTCATTATGGGTCGCGGTATGGGTTTTAAAGAACTCAATGGCCTGCAAACGCTCGTTTTCAGTGGCATCGAACTGGTTGAGCATATTCATCAGGTGCATTTTCATGTGTCCTTTCTGAATACCGCTGGTTACCAGCGAATGTAAAGCACCAAAATTTTGCGCCAATCCGGCAACGGCCATGACCTGCATCAGTTCTTCTGCGGTTGGATTGCCTAATATGCGTAAGGCCAGCTTCACAAGCGGATGCAAGCTCGTTAATCCACCGATGGTACCTACGGCCAATGGAAGCTGGATACTAAACTCAAAGCTGCCATCTTCCACTTTCACGTCCGTTAAGCTTTGATATCTTCCGGAGCGCGATGCATACGCGTGAACACAAGCTTCTATGGCTCTAAAATCATTTCCGGTGGCCAGCACGACGGCGTCAACGCCGTTCATGATGCCTTTGTTATGGGTCACGGCGCGATAAGGTTCTACATTAGCGATTTGAACAGCTTGCTTGAATTTCCTGACAAACAATTCTTGCTCTTCTTCAGCTTTTGCTAAATCATCTACCGGGCAATTTACCTTAGCTTCTACTAAACATTCCGGTACATAGTTAGATAAAATGCTCATAATAATGAGTAAGTTATCAGCATCTTTTATTTCATCTGATGAACCAGCCAATGTTTCAAAGGTCTCCGCTATTTTCTCTAAGCAAGTATTGATAAAATTGGCACCCATGGCATCAACTGTTTGAAACTTACATTCCAGTTGATAGTAATTGTCCAGTTCATGGGTCTTGTTCTTTAACTCTACCGATCGTAAGCCACCACCGCGTTTTTCCATATTCCGCGTGATAGGTTCAGTGGAAGCGATGATCTGTTCTTTGTTTTGTTGAAAGAATTTTTCAAGTTGATCAGCCTTTCCTTCATAGCTAAAATGGACATGACCTACTTTCGTGGTGTTAAATACCTTAGCCTTAAAACCTCCTCGTTTTTCCCAGAATTTTGCGGCCTTGCTCGCGGCTGCGACTACTGAACTCTCTTCAATGGCCATAGGAATGAGATGATCCCTTCCATTTATTACAAAATTAGGCGCAACGCCAAAAGGTAAGTAATAGTTGCTGATCGTGTTTTCCGAGAATTCGTCGTGGAGCTTTTGTAATTTTAGATCAGGGTTCCAGTATTGCTGCAAGACCTGTTTTTCTTTAAGATCGTTGTCAAGGTAGTGCTTACAGATCCAATTGATCTTTTCTTCTTTGTTCAACCTGGAAAATCCGGATATTCTTGTCATATTTCATCAGTATATTTGCAAATATAAAATCAACTGGTAGCTCATTTGCGTCTTTTTGTAATTATTTACGGATCAATTAGAGCTTATCTATTCTAAAAGGCCACTAAAATCAGACATATTGGAATTAATACAAAAATATTTTCCTGATCTAGAAACTGATCAGTATCATCAACTTGCTCAATTGCCGGCGCTTTATAAAGATTGGAACCAAAAGATCAATGTGGTTTCTCGCAAAGATGTTGATGAATTAATGTTCCGTCACGTTCTCCATTCATTGGCGATAGCGAAGTATATTGGATTCCCTGATCATTCTCAAGTGATAGATATTGGCACCGGCGGCGGTTTTCCGGGCATTCCATTAGCTATTCTTTTCCCAAAAGTAAAGTTTACATTATTAGACAGCACCGCTAAAAAACTTAAAGTGATCCATGAAGTAGTAGAGCAATTGAAACTGGAGAACGTCAGGACTGTCCATTCTCGAGCGGAAGAACATCAGGGAAAATACGATTTCATAGTTAGTAGAGCAGTAGCGCACATGGAAACATTTACCTATTGGGTTGATCATTTAATACGAAACAACAAAAATCCGAAAACCGGTAGAATATTATATCTCAAAGGGGGCGATTTGACGGATGAACTCAAAAAATATCCGCAAGCTCGAGTCACACCGATCACGAAGTATTTCGAAGAAGACTTTTTTCAAACTAAGAAGATCGTCGATCTGAAAATACGTTAGTAACTTTATAGAATTCGACTAAGATCAAGTAATGAGTTAAAAGATTGTAGGGTTAATCGATGAGCTAAAAACAGATAGGTTAAAATTTAAATTTATTAATTTTGATGTATAAATTAAAAAATAATGAACATTCAAGAAGAAAAAATCCATCTCGCTAAACTACTATTGGAAACTGAAGATCAAAATACTATAAA
>CAJXLO010000042.1 GCA_913056525.1 uncultured Psychroflexus sp. | reverse complement strand
TGCTCCCATTGTCCAATATTCCTCACTGCTGCCTCCCGTAGGAGTCTGGTCCGTGTCTCAGTACCAGTGTGGGGGATATCCCTCTCAGAACCCCTACCTATCATCGCCTATGTGAGCCGTTACCTCACATAATAGCTAATAGGACGCATACTCATCTTGAACCGTCGAAACTTTCATACAAAAATGATGTCATGAATGTACAATATGGAATATTAATCCAAATTTCTTCGGGCTATCTCCCAGTTCAAGGCAGATTGTATACGCGTTACGCACCCGTGCGCCACTCGTTCCCGCACCGAAGTGCGGGATTACCGTTCGACTTGCATGTGTTAAGCCTGCCGCTAGCGTTCATCCTGAGCCAGGATCAAACTCTTCGTTGTAGTTGACTTTGATTCATCCGATCCGCTCGAGAACTTACTTCTTAATGGCGCAACGTCCATTTAAAATGAACATCACGCCTGCTGCTAATTTCAATATCTTAAAGAACTTTATCTTTTGTTGTTTCGCCTATCTCTCAAAGCGGGTGCAAATATAAAACCTTTTTTTTATCTCAGCAACTGTAAATTTACAAATGTCCAACATTTTAAAAAATTGATATAAAATTCTGAATATCATACCCTAAAGAGATGTAGAAATAAACAGGTTATCAATTTTTTTTGGCTCATTTTTATTTAAGAAACCTTATTCATCAAACTCAATGGTTGCCTCTTTTTTCGTACTAGTATTATCCAAGTTCGCTTCTTCTTTATTAGAATGACTTCCAATTACTGGTGCTAAAACTAACCCAACAAGGCAGGTTAATTTAATTAATATGTTCATAGACGGCCCAGAAGTATCTTTAAAGGGGTCACCAACGGTATCACCTGTTACGGCTGCTTTATGAGCTTCGCTCCCTTTGTAAACCATCTCACCATCTATTTCCACACCAGCTTCAAATGATTTTTTAGCATTATCCCATGCTCCACCAGCATTGTTTTGGAAAATAGCCCACATAACACCTGAGACGCAAACACCAGCCATATAACCTCCTAATGGCTCTGCACCAAAGATCCAACCTATGATTATCGGTGTAAGGATAGTTAATAATCCAGGGAGTATCATTTCCTGAAGTGCAGCTTTTGTGGAGATGTCAACACATCTAGCGTAATTAGGCTTTGTCTTATATTCCATGATGCCAGGCATTTCCTTGAACTGACGCCGAACTTCCTGTACCATCTTCATGGCCGCTTTACCTACTGATTTCATTGCTAATGCTGAGAAAACAACAGGTATCATACCACCAATAAAAAGCATGGCAAGTACATCTGCTTTAAAGATGTTTATACCCTCAATACCAGTAAATGTAACATATGCAGCAAATAGTGCTAATGCAGTTAGAGCGGCTGATGCGATGGCAAAACCTTTACCGACAGCAGCAGTGGTATTACCTACAGAATCGAGGATATCAGTACGCTCTCTTACTTTATCGTCTAATTCACTCATTTCTGCCACGCCGCCAGCATTATCGGCGATTGGGCCGAAAGCATCAATGGCTAGTTGCATTGCTGTAGTTGACATCAATGCTGATGCTGCTAATGCAACACCGTAGAAACCGGCAAATTCATAAGAACCATAGATGGCTGCTGCAAATAATATGACGGATAAAAAGGTGGATTTCATTCCAACGGCAAGCCCAGCGATAATATTCGTTGCACTACCTGTGGAACTGTTGTTTACAATATCCAGTACTGGTGCCTTACCTAAGCTAGTGTAGTGTGCTGTCACCCATGATATGAGTGCTCCAACTGCTAAACCAATAAGAACGGAATAGAAAACATTAATGGCGGGTACTTCTTGGATACCCATACCAAAAAAGTCCATTTTCATAACATCAGGTAGCATCCATTGAATCAAGAAAAAACCTACGACGGCCGTTATGATTATAGCGGTCCAGTTTCCTATATCAAGTGACCTTTGGACTTCAACTTCCTTAGCGTCATTGTTTTTTATACGTACTAAAAAAGTACCTATTATTGAGGCTATCACACCTACACCAGCAATGACCAGCGGAAGTAGTATAGGTCCCATATTATTGAACATATCAGAAAAACCACCGTTTTCTGCCATATCCCTTATCACATAATTACCTAGAACCATGGAAGCTAGAACTGTAGCTACATAACTACCAAACAGATCGGCACCCATTCCTGCCACATCTCCCACATTATCTCCCACGTTATCAGCAATCGTTGCGGGATTACGAGGGTCATCTTCTGGTATACCGGCTTCTACTTTACCAACAAGGTCAGCACCTACATCGGCTGCTTTAGTGTAAATACCACCACCAACTCTGGCGAACAAAGCAATGGACTCAGCTCCTAATGAAAAACCTGCCAAAGCTTCCAGCACGATCGTCATTTCAGTATAAAAACTCTGGTCTCCTAAGATGAACTGCCCAATAAAGAACAAGAACAAAAGGCTTAAACCTAACACGGCAAGTCCAGCTACCCCTAATCCCATTACTGTTCCTCCTCCAAAAGAGACCTGTAATGCTTTGGGTAAGCTTGTTTTAGCAGCTTCTGCGGTTCTTCCATTTGCTTCTGTTGCTATTCTCATGCCTATATTTCCAGCCAGGGCTGAGAAAAAGGCGCCTATGATGAAAGATGGTATGATCAACCAATGTGTGGTATCAACAATTTGAGAGACAGCAAATAATGCGACCGATGCTACAAGAACAAAGATCAAGAGAAGCTTATACTCTGCTGATAAGAAAGCTAAAGCACCTTCTTTAATACTTTTCGAGATGTCTTTCATCTTTTCATTACCTGATGGACGTCTCTTAACCCATATAACCTTGCTTACCATGAATAATAATCCAACAATGGACAGAATTACCGGTATCCAAATAACATATGATTCCATAAATTTAATGATTTGTTAAATAATCTGCGAAAATAACTTTTTCAATACTATTCACAATTAAAAAGTAGACTTTTAATGAACATGCTCTAAAACCTTTATTTTATAGAGACATCTTCAGGTGGGATGTTACTTTCCTCATATCGTTCATTGCAAAGTTTCACGATCTCTAACGCATCTTTTAGATTTCCCCAACCACCTACGTCAACTTTCTTTTTTTCCAGGTCTTTATAAACCTGAAAGAAATGCTCAATCTCTTGTATGAGATGTGAATTGAGCTCATTCAGGTCGTTAACTTTTGAAGAGATAGGATCCGTTACGGGTACGCATATGATTTTCTCATCTGGTCCTTTTTCATCGGTCATATGGAAAACACCTATAGGTTTTACCTTCATTACACAACCTGGGAAGGTAGGTTCAGTGACGAGTACCAGCACATCCAGTGGATCCCCATCTAGTGCCAGGGTTTCAGGGATGAACCCGTAATCGGCAGGATACATCATGGACGAAAATATCATCCTGTCGTATCTTATTTTCTTGAGTTCGAAATCATATTCATATTTATTTCGACTTCCTTTTGGAATTTCAATTAGTACATCAAATGTCATAGATAATTAGGTTATTTTACAAAAATAATAATAGATCTGTTCGCAGGTATGTTTTTCTAAAAAGAAAAACCAAAAGAACCGGTTATTCCGAACTTTCTGATATCTTGTCCAGATAAATAATTACCTCTGAAGTGAAAATCCAGTCTGAAAACACGAAATATGTTTCCTATACCTAAACTGTAGGACCAGTAAGGTTCTTGGTCTGGAGCTCTTAATACAGGTATTGCATCTGATGCGTTCAAGGCCTGGTTCTGATCACTTATACTTCCATAGGCTGCTCTGAATGAAATGATCTCTCTTAGGTCAAGTTCACTTAATAGCGGAACTCTTGAGAATAATCGCCCATTGAAATTATGTTCTAAATGAACAGTGGAATAAGTATCCGTCACGAACTCATAGAAATCAAGTAGAGGAAATGTTCCCAGGATGCTAAAAAGGGTTTGATTACCAGGAACAACATTGAGCAAGCCCAGCGGAACTTGACCAAATGTCTTTCCTGCTTCAATAGTTCCATTGAATTCTCCGAACCCGCCAATTTGAATAGGTTGATTATAATAGAATTGAAGCCTGTCAAAGTTGAACTCTGAGTTGAAAAGACCTTTTATTCCCTTGGTATAGCTCAACATCAGGGAAGGGAACTCACCTTCGTTGACGATATATCTTTCTACGCCATAGCCTTGTTCCTTTCTTCCGGGCGTATATCGAAGTATCGCTGAGGCTTGGGTTTGTTCTGTGGATGTATCTATGATGTTCTGTTCCTCATCTTCAAAATAAGCGATGCTGAAACGGTTAGAAGCCGATTCCAGTGTTCGATAAGTGCTTTGAAATCTAAGGTTCCAATCGTCTTGAGGTTCAAAGGAGTAAGCAAGTGTTGATAAATTTATGTTGCTCAAACTAAAGTTATTACCGACGGTAACGAGCGCTGATGAAGCTAAGTTCCTTCCCAGAACATCACTCGTTGAGGTTAGACTAGCCCCTAACTGTTCAACATCCCTCCGATTTCCTCCAGAAATGATGGAGTGTGAATTCTTATCCAATAGATATTTACCAGATATGCCGTACTTGAACTTATCATCACGAAAACCATAGGCCAGAAATCCCTGAATCCTCCACGGGTCGTTCTGTCCTGTGTAAGTTCTACCTCCTAATCTTACTCTCGTACCTTCTACTTCATTGAAGCCCAGAACGGAAAAGACTGGCCCAAAATCCCAACCCTGGAATTCATAATAATTAGTGGCTAATACGGTTGCGATATCAGAGATCTGTTTGAAACGTTTGACTGTTTTTAAGGTATCGACCATCGAATAGATCTGTTCCTCATCATTCCCTAATTCTTCTAGTCTGTTATCGTCCCAAAAAGTACTGTCCCGATTATAGATCTCATATTTATGATCCTCATATTTGGACTTATAGAATGAGTCGGACTTTGCCTTATTGAACTTGTAATCATCGTAAACTGTAGTTCTTTTTCCGTAAACACCTCTGGATTCTTCTTTCTTACGAAAGGTGAAATCTGCCATGAAGTAGTCCCTGGTTATTAAAAATAGAGAGTCATTGAGCACATCGAACTCCTGCTCGATGTAAACATCCTTTACCCAGTTGATGTTAGCGTCCTTGGCCATCTTAAGGTTAATGTCCTTGATCGCCCAGGTCGTATCGTTTACCCAAAAGTCGCCTTTAAAGGTAAGTTCTCCTTCACGTCTGGGATAATACACTATATTGTAACACCATTTATTATCTATATAAGCACTATCGCTCAAAACATAATTGTAAACATTGATGCCAGTTGTAGATAGAGGGCTTACAAAGCTCTTATCAAAGAACTTCAAATAGTTCTCATAAACATTATATTCAGCGTAAAGGTCCTTTATGAAAGCAACGAGATTTTGATTATTATTAAAACCGGAATTTTTATTGCCTAAAAGCACCTCTTTCTTCCTTTCTTTTACATTATCGCCGTAAACTTTTGAAAAAGACTCATTGATGAATATGGGTAAATAGGTCTTTCCGGTTACTCTGTTCGTATCTGTTTCCTTAAAAACGAATTCCATACCGTTAAAGATATTACTATTGATCAGGCTGCTGTCTATCGTGTTTAGGTCAAACTCTAACTTTTCATATTTATCATATTGGTAATGATCAAAAGCACTAACACCATTAGACCTTTTATTCTTCCATATCTTTTTAAGGATATCAATGGCTGGATTGTTTTCCTTTGGCATATTGCCACTGTAAAGGGTGACCTCGTCTAATTGTTGTTGATCCTGTTCAAGTTCTATCTTGAGGGATAGGTTCACAGATTTTCTAAGCGGTATCTTCTCATCCTTGAATCCCATGAAACTAATGATCACGTTCTTGTGATCATTGTCTGATTGTAAATAAAACTTTCCCTTCTCATCAGTGATAGTACCTTCAGATGAGTTCTCAAAGACCACATTAGCAAATGGAATGGGCTGGCCCTGTTCATCAATGACCTTTCCTCCAACTTTTGTTTGCGAGTATGAAGTTATTCCCACGGCAAGGAAAAGTGTCAGAATGAATAGGTTAGTGCGACCTTTTAGCATAGATTTTAGTTGCGAGCCATTTGAAGGTCGCTATACTTAGATGTACATTACTTTCTTAACTGCTTTTTTCACATCATCCTTGTTAGGTAACCATTCCTCTAATAAGACTGGTGAGTAAGGAGCAGGCGTATCGGCTGTGTTGATCTTGATGATAGGCGCATCTAAGTGGTCAAACGCATGTTGCTGTATATGATAAGTTATCTCTGTAGCGACGTTACCGAATGGCCATGCTTCTTCAAGCACGACTAGACGGTTCGTCTTCTTGATGGATTTCTTTATCGCATCATAGTCCATAGGGCGTACAGTTCTAATATCTATGATCTCACAAGAAACATCATGTTCCTCTTTAAGTTCATCTGCTGCTTTGTAAGCTTCTTTGATGATCTTTCCGAATGATACGATGGTCACATCATCACCTTCACGTTTGATATCAGCTTTTCCTAAGGGTATCGTGTATTCCTCTTCCGGCACCTCGCCTTTATCTCCATACATCTGCTCACTTTCCATAAAAATCACCGGATCATCATCGCGGATGGAAGATTTTAAAAGACCTTTAGCATCATAAGGATTGGAAGGAACGACGACCTTTAGTCCTGGCGTGTTCGCAAACCAGTTCTCAAAAGCTTGTGAATGTGTTGCAGCTAACTGACCGGCCGAAGCTGTTGGCCCGCGAAAGGTTATGGGAATATTGAACTGACCACCGGACATCTGTCTTATCTTAGCCGCGTTATTTATGATCTGATCGATACCTACCAGTGAAAAATTAAAGGTCATGAACTCAATGATAGGCCTGCAATCCACCATGGAGGAACCAACACCTATTCCAGCAAAGCCTAGCTCAGAGATCGGCGTGTCTATCACCCTTTTAGCTCCAAATTCATCCAGCATGCCTTTTGTTGCTTTATAAGCACCATTATATTCGGCAACTTCTTCTCCCATTAGATAGATATCCTTATCAGCGCGCATCTCTTCAGACATCGCTTCACATACAGCCTCGCGAAATTGTATTGTTCTCATAGCTCCTCATGAATTTTCTGCAAAAGTAAGAATATCTGCAAGTAAATACTACTTACAAAGCATAAAAAATATTTACTATGCGCGCATAGTAAATTAGCTTAAAATTGCTATATTCGCAAAAACAAAAACAATTGCTATGAAAATTCTAGTTTGTATAAGTCATGTGCCGGATACAACTTCAAAGATAAATTTCATTGAAGATAATACGAAATTCGACACGAACGGCGTACAATTCGTGATCAACCCGAATGACGAGTTCGGCCTCACAAGAGCGATGTGGTTAAAAGACCAGCTACAGGCAAGCGTTGACGTGGTCACAGTAGGAGAAAAGGATTGCGAACCGACGATGAGAAAAGCATTAGCGATAGGTGCCGATACAGGCATCAGAGTGAACACGCCCGCCATAGATGGTTATCAAGTCGCTAAAGAGATAGCTCATGTGGCTAAAGAAGGTGATTACGATCTTATAATAGCAGGTAGGGAATCAATTGACTACAATGGAGGAATGGTCCCTGGTATGCTTGCCAAGATGTTAGGCTATGCTTTCATAAACAAATGTGTGCACATGGAAGTTGAAGATGATAGGGTGAAAGCAACCCGCGAAATGGATGGTGGTAAAGAAAAATTAAGCGCTAAATTACCATTGGTAATAGGTGGTCAAAAAGGATTAGTGGAAGAGAGTGACCTGAAAATACCTAATATGCGAGGTATAATGATGGCAAGGAAAAAACCGTTGAACGTCGTTGAACCGCAAGATACCCATACAAAGACCCAGGCAAAGAAATTTGAAAAGCCAGCTCCTAAGGGAGAAGTAAAAATGGTAGATGCTGAGAATTTAGATGAACTGATAGACCTACTTCATAACGAAGCTAAAGTAATTTAAAAAAATCAAAAGATATGAGTGTTTTAGTATATACAGAATCAGAGAACGGAAAATTCAAGAAAGCTAGTTTTGAACTGGCAACCTATGCAAGAGCTATAGCGGAACAAACAGGAAGTGACCTTACCGCTTTGACCATAAATAATGATGATCCATCAGCCATCGGCGAATATGGCATCAGTAAAACATTAGACGTTAAGAATGATAAGTTGAACGAGTTCAATGCAGAAGTCTATGCGAACGTGGTTGCGCAAGCGGCTAAAAAGGTGGATGCCAATATAGTCGTGGTCAGCCAGTCCGCCAATGCTTGCTTTATGGCTCCTATGCTGGCTGTTGAACTAGAAGCTGGTTATGCATCCAATGTTGTGGACGTACCGGCTACTTCTGAGGGTTTCACTATAAAACGAACAGCCTTTACGAACAAAGCTTTTAATCACACGGACATATCCTCAGATATTAAATTAGTAGGATTATCTACTAATGCTTTCGGTGCTGAAAAGCAAGAATCGGATGTGGACTGCGAAGAATTCTCCCCTGAACTGGCTGATAAGCTCTTCAAAGTAAATGTAGAAGAGGTTGATAAGAACACGGATAAGGTGAGCATTGCTGATGCAGAGGTCGTTGTTTCAGGCGGACGTGGTTTAAAAAGTCCTGATAATTGGCAGCTTGTAGAAGACCTTGCCGATACCTTAGGAGCTGCGACGGCCTGCTCTAAACCGGTAAGTGATATGGGTTGGCGTTCTCACGAAGAACACGTTGGGCAAACTGGTAAACCAGTAGCCTCCAATCTATATATTGCCATAGGGATCTCCGGTGCTATACAACACTTAGCTGGGATCAATGCATCAAAGAACAAAGTAGTGATCAATAGTGACCCAGAAGCACCTTTCTTTAAAGCTGCTGATTACGGTGTGGTCGGTGATGCGTTTGAAGTTGTACCAAAGCTAACGGAAAAACTAAAGGAATTTCAAGCCAAAAACAATTGATCAACCTCAAGTCTAATTTATTTTTAAGACTTTTGTAATTAATCTATCTAAAATAGTTGAATGAGCTTAGTTCGTTTAGATATATCTGGAATATCTTACAGTCAAACTCAAAATGGTGCTTATGCACTGATCCTAAGTGAACAAGAAGGAGAAAGACAACTACCTATAGTGATTGGTGCAGCAGAAGCTCAATCCATTGCCATAGCCCTGGAGAAAGAGATACAACCGCCGCGACCCTTAACGCACGATCTTTTGAAGAACCTATCTGACGACTTTAATATTAAGGTTAAGCAAGTGATCATCCATAAATTGATAGATGGCATCTTCTATTCCAGTTTGATATGCGAACGAGATGGTCAGGAAAAGATCATCGATTCACGCACCAGCGATGCCATTGCTATCGCCTTGAGATTTGATGCGCCTATTTTCACTTACAAGAACATTCTGGAGAAGGCTGGTGTTGACCTTGCTTCTGAAGAAAAGGGTGGCAAAAGGGCAACATCAGATGAGCCCAAGAAAAAAAAGAGGTCCAGTCCAAGGGCGAACACCCAATATAGTAAAATGAAGATCGATCAGCTGAATGAGTTGCTGGACAAGGCGGTGAAAGAGGAAGATTATGAAAAAGCGGCCAAAATAAGAGATGAAATATCAAAAAGAAGCTAACCAATGCGAATAAGGTCGCTTCTTCTTTTTATCAGTTTATACACCTTAATGGCAGGAAGCAACCTCATGTTAGCGAACGGAGGTCTTTCTTATAATGATATTCATCATCAAAAAGTTGAAAAGGCATCGGGAGAAGAAAAAAGTACCCAAGAAAATGCGGTAGATTCATCTCCTTTAATAGAAAATCAGGGTTTTTCATTCCGTTCTTTATGGCGAGGTGTGATCGGCATCTTAAGTTTGTTCTTCATCGCTTATCTCTTTAGTGCGAACAGAAGGGCGATCAACTGGAAGACCATTGGGATCGGCTTTGCCGCGCAACTCCTTTTAGCCATTGGAATACTAAAAGTCCCTTTTGTTAAAAAAGCCTTCGAGCTTGTAGGCAACTTCTTCGTCAAGATATTGGACTTTACCGAGGCTGGAAGTGAGTTCCTCTTAGGTGACCTGATGAACGTGGACACTTATGGCTTTATTTTCTTGTTTCAGATCTTGCCTACGATCATTTTCTTTTCTGCTTTTACTTCGCTTTTATTTTATCTGGGGATCATTCAGGGTATCGTTAGGGCTATTGCCTGGACTTTAAGCAGATTGCTTAAGATATCCGGGGCTGAAGGCTTAAGTGTTGCTGGAAATATTTTTCTGGGACAAACCGAATCTCCTTTGATGATCAAGGCTTACCTGGAGAAAATGACCCGATCGGAAATACTTCTGGTGATGATAGGAGGAATGGCAACGGTTGCCGGTGGCGTATTAGCGGCTTACATAGGTTTCTTAGGTGGAGATGATGAACAGATGCGATTAGAATTTGCCCGGCATCTACTAGCAGCTTCGGTTATGGCTGCGCCCGGAGCGATCATTATTTCTAAGATCTTATATCCGCAACAAGACAAGATCGATACCACTGTAAAGGTATCTTCGCAAAAAATAGGTTCTAATGTATTAGATGCTATTTCTAACGGAACAACTGAAGGATTGAAATTAGCCGCTAACGTAGCGGCCATGCTGTTGGTCTTCATCGCATTCATTGCGATGATCAACTACGGATTGGCCCAAATTGGGGAATGGACTACTCTAAATACTTTAATAGCTGATAATACACCATATCAGGAATTTTCCCTGGAAGCGATATTAGGTTTTATATTTGCACCGATCATGTGGTTGATGGGGGTTGCCAGAGAAGATATGATGTTAATGGGCCAACTTTTAGGTATTAAGTTGGCCGCATCAGAATTCGTTGGTTACACCCAATTAGCTGAACTCAAGGATACCACGAATGTTATGAGCTTAAAATATCAGAAGTCCGTCTTGATGGCAACTTATATGTTGTGTGGTTTCGCTAATTTTGCATCTATCGGCATTCAGATCGGTGGTATAGGTTCTTTAGCGCCTAATCAAAGAAAGGTCTTATCTGAGTTTGGAATGCGCGCTTTGATAGGAGGAACGCTTGCATCATTGCTATCTGCAACTATTGCTGGGATGATCTTGGGTTAGATTAAACTGAAGTTTTTCACTTATTAGATTGCATGGGATTGCTCAGCGATACATATTTTTTATTGACATTAATCCATCGATATGTTCGTGTAAACCTGGGTCAATATTATTCATCATTGGGTCTAGCATAAAATCAACACCTTCTTTTCGAGCAAATTTTGCGGCCGGAACAAAATCACTATCACCTGCGATTAAAATCATTTGACCAACTCTCTCTTTGAAAGCTAAAGTTGCAATATCTAATCCAATTTTCAAATAGTTAATTATCCTCCGATAAAAGTTGCATTTACTAATTGAACTTAAATGTGCAATTATATGAAACCCTTTTTTTCTCATTCTTCATTTAATTCTCTTTTCCTATTTTTACAGTGAAAATTCAATATAACTATGCAGGTTTATCACGATCTATTACGCCATATACTTGAAAACGGATCAAAGAAAGGAGATAGAACAGGAACAGGAACCATCAGTATCTTTGGTTACCAGATGCGTTTTGACCTTTCAGACGGATTTCCTTTGATCACGACTAAAAAGGTGCATTTTAAGTCGGTGGTTTATGAATTGCTGTGGTTTATTTCCGGGAAAACCAATATCAGCTATCTTCAAGAAAACGGAGTGAAAATATGGAACCAATGGGCGGATGAAAACGGCGACCTGGGTCCGGTTTACGGCAAACAATGGCGCGATTGGAACGGAGAAAATATCGATCAACTCAAAAATGTCATCCATCAATTAAAGAACAATCCCAATAGCCGAAGAATGATGGTTTCCGCTTGGAATCCATCGGTTTTACCGGATACTTCTATTTCTTTTTCAGAAAACGTAGCTGATGGTAAAGCCGCACTTCCGCCTTGTCATGCTTTATTTCAATTTTATGTAGCAGATAATAAGCTTTCTTGTCAATTGTATCAGCGCAGTGCTGATGTATTCCTGGGTGTTCCTTTTAATATTGCATCATACGCATTACTTACTGAAATGATGGCACAAGTATGTGGTCTGGAAACTGGCGAATTTATTCACACCTTTGGTGATGTTCATATTTATCAAAACCATGTGGAGCAAGTTGAGCTTCAGCTTTCGCGAGCGCCAAAAAAGCTTCCACAGATAAAGCTGAACCCAGAGGTAACCTCTATTGATGAATTCAATTATGAGGATGTTGAACTTATCAACTATGAACCGCATCCACGGATCAAAGCACCTGTCGCAGTATGAACACATACGATCGTTAAAATTGGCAACAGCAGCTATGGGATAAAGCATTATTCTTATTTTTATGTTTTAGAAGACTTTAAGATGAATTTAAAAGACCAATTCGTGGTTACGCGACAGCGAACAGAGGATATCTGTAAGAAGTTAGCGATAGAAGATCATGTAGTGCAGCCTATAATGGACGTTTCACCGCCTAAATGGCATTTAGGACATACCACATGGTTCTTTGAAGAGTTCGTCCTTTCCGAATTTGATAAGACCTATCAAAGATATCACCCTAAGTTCGCTTATGTTTTCAATAGTTATTATGAAAGTGTAGGTGATAAGGTATATCGTTCAAACCGAGGTAACTTATCTAGACCCACAGTTCAGACGATCCTTGATTATCGGAAGCATGTTACAAAAGCTGTTGAAGCTCTTTTAGAAAGCTTGGCGGATGAAGAAGAGGTGAAAAGGATGCTGGAAATAGGTATCCATCACGAAAAACAGCATCAGGAGCTTTTATTGACAGATATAAAGTATATCTTTGGGCACAATCCGCTTTTCCCGGTTTATGATGAGCATTTCAGGGAAGTTGATATTGAGGATAAAGAAAGAAAATGGATATCATTTGATGAAGGCATCCATCAAGTAGGATATGAAGGAAGCGGTTTTTGCTATGATAATGAGCTCAAATCTCATCGTGTGTTCATCGAACCCTTTGAGATCGCAGATAAATTGACAACGAACAAAGAGTATATGGAGTTCATGGAAGATGGTGGATATGAGAACGTTCTCTTATGGCATGCAGAAGCCTGGGACTGGATCAACGCCCAAAAGGTAGATTCTCCTAAATACTGGCATAAAATAGACGATACCTGGCAAAGGTTCACCCTTGGCGGACTACAACCTATTGAAGAAAAAGAACCGGTCATTCAATTATCCTACTATGAAGCATCTGCCTTTGCGCAATGGAAAGGGCTAAAATTACCCACGGAGTTCGAATGGGAAGTGGCTCAGTCCAAATTGGACTGGGGAAAGGTCTGGGAATGGACTGAGAGCAGTTATTTGCCTTATCCGGGCTTTAGCAAAGCAATGGGCGCGCTAGGTGAATATAATGGAAAGTTCATGGCCAATCAAAAGGTATTGCGCGGAAGTTCCGTTGCAACGCCAGAAGGTCATAGCAGACCTACTTACAGGAATTTTTTCCATCCGCATTTGCGCTGGCAATTCTGCGGATTTAGATTAGCAAGATCAAACAAATGAAGACAAGGACACAAACTGAATTTGAACGAAATATCCGACAAGGCTTAAGCGATCATCCGAAGCATCTACACTCTAAGTTCATCTATAATAAAGAAGGTGATGCGCTCTTTCAGCAGATCATGCAGCTCCCTGAATATTACCTCACGCGAGCTGAGTTCGATATCCTCGAGCAAAACAAAACGGAGATCTGTCAGCACTTTTATGCTAAAGACGGATTTGATCTGATAGAGCTAGGTGCTGGCGATGGTCAAAAGACCAAGCTTATTTTGCAAGAGCTGGTAGATAAAAAAATGGCCTTCAATTACCTGCCGATAGATATCAGTCAAAACGTACTGTACGACCTGAAGAAGAACATAGAAAAGGAGATCCCAGAAGTTCCTGTTCAATGTCAGCAAGGTTCATACTTTGATGTTTTGAAGGACCTGGCTAACTACAACAAGCGTAAGAAAGTGATCATCGTATTAGGGTCTAACATTGGAAATCTATTACATGATGAAGCCATAGATTTCCTGCAACAGATCCAACAAAGCATGGGAGAGTTCGACATGCTGTTCATGGGCTTTGATCAAAAAAAGCATCCACAAAAGATCGTGAATGCTTATAATGATGGCCAGGGCGTGACCGAAGCTTTCAATAAAAACCTACTGAAAAGGATCAATAACGAATTTGATGCTAATTTCAATCTGGATGATTTTATGCATTGGGAGAGTTACGACCCGGAAACAGGAACAGCCCGAAGTTTCCTTATCAGTAAAAAAGACCAGCAGGTCAGCATTGAACAATTGGACATGAAGGTTGAATTCCATAAATGGGAAACCATTCATACGGAGATCTCCCAGAAATACGACGATCATGTGGTCAACTGGCTCGCTGAACGCTCCGATCTAAAGATTGATACACATTTTACAGATTCTGAAGAACGCTATAAGAACTATGTGTTCAAGACCAGCTAAACTTCCAGCACGGAATTCTCAGAACCAAATTCGTTTTGGGTATGCGTATCCGCGTCTTTTTCGTTCGCCCAATGACCGTCAATGATATACCGGAACTCGTACTTATTTCCTTTTGGCAGATTGATACCGCCTTTAAAACTACCGTTCTTTAGTTTTTTCAAAGCAAGGTCATTTTCTTTCCAGTTATTAAAATCGCCGGCAACAAAAACCTGATCCGCTTCCAGGTTTTCTAATTCAAAAGTTACTTTACAAACCGGTTTTGTCTTGAGGTATTTTTTAGTTAGCGCCATTTGTTAATGATTATTAATGAAATGCAAAAATAAGTCATAAATTATTTATTGCAAGTGAATTACAGCAATTGGTTTATTTTTTTTACAATTTCTTAAAAAGCAGGCATTTCCATTACTAATACCATAACCGAAAACGTTATCAATTTATGGAATTATCAAAAAGTATTAGGATTATCGATATTTATGTAATTGTAACGCTCTAAGTATTGATGAAATATTATCGATATAGGGATTACTTGTTGAAATTAATGATTCTTATTTTGATACCACAGCCACATGATTCGCATTTCCGTTCTCAGCTATTGCATGTGCTGTATTTTAAGACATTCCAGTTTCCTTTTAGCATTAAGTTTACTTTGCGTAATTACTTTCATTTTATCACCTTAGCCAGCATTCGCCATAGCTGAATTTGTGTTTTGTACTTTTAAACAATTTCTTTTATTCCAATCTCTTTTAAATACTCGAATGTCTGATCGTAAATTTTTCTTGATCGAGTTTGATCAATTTCACTGCTTTTGGGAATATATATAACCATACCTTGTCTAGCACGTGTTAGAAGAACACGATAAGTATTTCTTAAATAATCTTTATCTAACTCTTTGTTTATGTTTTGCCATTTAGTTCCTTTAAAATTCTGGTAATTCCAAGACTTGTTATCCATATAAAAATTTCCTCCCCAAGCTACGCATGCCCAATCAATTTCAAGACCTTGAATATCAAATTCTGTTGCTACTTCTTCTAAAAAATAGGAAGAGCGGATATCTTGGCTATCGTTCAAAAACCAATTTGGTGCGGATATTTCATTTTTAACATCAATACCAGTAGGTCTAAGTCTTCTGGCACCTGATGAACTAATCAATCCAATTCGTTCACTACCTTTTGCTTGTTGACGTAACCATTTTTTTGCCATTTCTAGTTCTCTAGTCAAAACAATTGGGTATAAATCTTTAATTTCTAAATAAATCTTTTTAGCGTTATCTATATTGATATTTAATAACTCATGAATAAAGTTTGACAATTTTTCAGATCTAAAAGATCTAACTGAAACTGCAAGATGTAAATCAGATTCACTCATCCCGTTATTAACTAGCCACTTTTTTGACGCTTCAGATTTTAAATAATTTTCACTATTTAAAATTTTGTTCGAATAGTGTACACTCCAATCTGCAAAATGATTTCGTAAGGAATTTATCCATTCCTCTAAGCCTGCTTCACCTGTATTAATCTCCTGTCCTCCACCAATTAAACAGACAATTGTGCACCAATCATAATGACGGTTCATAACCTCAATTAAAAATTCAGGTTCAGACATGTTAAAATCATCTATTCCTTTTTTCCTTCGCATAAAAGAACTTGCTTGTTCATTTGTCCACGCCCTTTGTGCTTCATCAAATATTACAACTTTTTCGATTGGTGCTTTCTCTGAAAGCAAGTTGTCGTCTCGAAAGTGGTGGATGTTTTGAATGAAAGCGTTTGCTTTGATAGCAGCTTGTTTCTTAGTGATTTTATTTCCGCTTTGCTTTGCCGTCAAATATTCATCTCTGGTAAGCGCTTCTCTAAGTACATCAACTAAAGGTCCATTCCCTGATAAAAAAACAGCATGTTCATCTTCGTCCACCTTCATTCTTTCAACGGCTATATTCAAACCAGCTAAAGTTTTTCCTGCTCCTGGAACTCCGGTTACTAAACAAATTGATTTTGTTTTTTCTTGTTTAGATTTATCGATAGCTCTGTTAATATTATTTGCTGTTTTTGAAAGATTTATGGCTCCTGAGTCAGACCGTGTTATTTCTTGCACATTATGTCCTTTGTATAAAGCTTGTGCTGCTTCCACTATTGTTGGAGTAGGCTTGTAAATAGACTTCTCCCAATATTCTATATCAATTGGTGTGTTATTGTTATTAATGAAAATTTGAATATTGTCAGAAAGATTGTCTTTGTTGGTTTTTAAAGCAGTTTTGTTTAATAAAACATCACTTTTAGTTTGATGTATAGTAGACGCGTTAGTAGCTACTAAAACAGGTATGAGTCTTGTACGATGACTCCCTTCGTGAAAATTTTTAAGGTCAATTGTGTAGTCAATCACTTGTTCGATAGCGTTTTTTTCAAATCCACCTTCACCTACTTTGAATTCAACAATAAAAATCACATCATTAATTATGATAATATTGTCTACTCGTTTGCCCATTCTGGGAATGGCAAATTCAAAATATATTTTACCTTTTAAGTCTTGGAGCTGATTCTTGAGTATCTCAATCTGTTTTCTCCAAGCATTTATTTGTAACTCTTCAAGAGTTCGATTGCTATGATTAGCAGTTAATTCACCTAAAATGCTCGAATCATTATCAAGTAAAAACTTTTGGATGCTGTTCGAGTAATAGGATCTTTTCATTAATTGTTTTTTTACGGCTGTTTTATTTTCAGCTCGTTATATTTTTCTAGTAACTTATTCAATAGTTTTACAGAATAATATCGGTTGTTTTCAAGAAATGTCTTAAAAATTGGTCTTAATTCGTTAATTAAACCTTTGTCTTTTGCCACAGCTAAAAGTCCCAAAGTTCCGATACATTTTATATCAAAGTTTTCAGCAATCTCTCTAGCTTTTTTATCATCAATGAGTAGAAAATCTGCATTCAATTCCTTGTATAATACCACAGATTCAGATTCCCCATAATCCATAACAAATGTCAGTTCATTAAATCCTTTGATATTCGAAACTCTTGGCTTAAAAAACTGTTCTATATTATGGTAAAATTCAGTGCTTTTATCTAAAGTTATTTCTTCCCAAACTGCTTTTGATATTTTGATTTCATCAAATAGTTCGTTTAAAAGTTTAAGTTTATTTATGATTGCTAAGGAAAAAATAGGTCCCGCATCAGCAATTACAAGTCCGTTTTTCATTATTTCAATTTTTCGATATCACTTAAAATATCTTCTTCATTTAGGCTTGAAATTGAAATATTATTTTTAGAGAGTTCTTTTTCGAATTCAAATCGTGACATTCCAGAAAGCTGTGCAGCTTTTCCAATTGTCAA
>CAJXLO010000041.1 GCA_913056525.1 uncultured Psychroflexus sp. | reverse complement strand
AGTGAACTTTGTGTCTCTGTGGTAAAACATTAAGAATCAGCAAATAGGTTAAAAATTAAATCCACCACAAAGTCACGAAGATCACAGAGTGATAAGTTGCTTTAGATAATTCTTTTGATTTCATCCTATAGTTTTTACATAAAGTAAATCATAAACTTAGTGTACTTCGTGTCTCAGTGGTAAAACATGAAGAATCAGAAAATTGGTTAATCATTTAATTCATCATGGAGCTTTGAAGATTATTGATCTAATTCTTAAAATATAGGATAGATGTATTAAAGACTAATTATATTTGCTCGTCAAATTTAAAGTTGTGAACGCTATAATAACCATCATACTTCATCCGGATGCGCATGAACATGGCTTCCAAAGCTTACCGCTGATCGCTGGTGTTTTAGCATCCATGATACATGTCATTACTGGTCCTGACCATTTAGCAGCGGTCACACCATTGGTCATAGAAACAAAGAAAAGATTTTGGAAAATAGGTTTTTTTTGGGGACTTGGCCATCTTTTAGGAATGCTCATCATAGGTGTATTGTTCATGCTCTTTAAAGATCTTATCCCTGTTGAACTTATCTCCGCGTATAGCGAATTGATAGTCTCTGTTGTTTTGATTGGTGTTGGTATTTGGGCCATTTATCGGATATTTTACGAAAAGAAGTCTCATAAACATCCTCATGTTCATAAAGAAGAGGAAACTTACATACATATTCATGAACATACGCATGACCATAAGGATGAACAACACAAACATCGTAGGATATTCAGACAGGATGATATTTCTTCTTTAGGAATAGGATTCATACATGGTTTTGCTGGAGTAGCACATTTTTTATTGTTATTACCTGTCCTGGGATTTGAAGACAACCTTGAAGCAGCAAGATACATCATAGGATTTGCCATTGGGACGGTTTTAGCAATGTCAGCTTATGCATGGATCTTGGGTACAGCAACAAAGTTCACAAGACATGATCATAATGTAAACTTTTTTAAAGGGCTTCGTTTATCTGGTGGTCTATTTGCCATCATAGTTGGATTTTACTGGATGTATCTAAGTGTTTAGATCTCCTATGACTAATCTGTGATTGCCCGTATCAGCGATGAACAACGAGTTTTTATAGGTGGAAATGGAAAAAGGCCAATAGATCGCATTTTGTGTTCCACTTAGATTGTCCTTAAATTCACTACTGGTCTTGAAGTCTTGTCTTCCAATAACTTTAGAAGCATGTTCATTACTTCTCATAGGAATTGTATCAAAGACCAGAATTCTACTATTACCTGTATCATTCACTAAGATGCCGTTTTTATGAAAACAAGTATCATACGTCCAGCTAAGGGTGTTGGAATTTGGAGTTAGCATAAATTGATTCTGTCCTGCATTATCAAAATTTTCCTGTCCTATGATGACATCGGCTGAATTTTTAAAAGCATCTTTTTTATCCTTCCACACTAATATTCTGTAAAATTGTGTATCGGCTATTGCTAATACGCCCTGATCGCTTACTTTTACTGAGTAAGGCCAGATAGGTTCATCATTCTCATAATCTCTTGTTGTAAGATCAGGTTTTCCAATAACAGCATCAGCTTTCTTAAAATTAGTGCCTGGAATTTTATCATAGTATAAAACCCTTCTATTTCCGGTGTCAGCGATCCAAATGCTTTTTCCGTCTGAAAAAACCCCATACGGCCAATTTAAAGAGTTTGCTTCTGGATTTGCGGCTTGTCCTTTAATGTTGGGTAAATTCTCATCAAAATCAGGTTGGCCTATAACAACATCTGCTGGTTGGCCGTTTTCCGTAGGTAATCGATGCCATATCAAAACGCGATGATTCCATGCGTCAGCTACGATCAAGGTGGTGCCATCGCTCCAAAGGCCAGATGGATAAAGAAGGGTGCTAGCGGATACTTTCTTATTAGAATTTCTCCCGGAAGCTTTGATGGTTTCCTGACCTAATATGACATCTGGTTCTAAAAATTCCGTCCTGGGAATGGTGTTCCATATAAAAACTCGATTATGCCCTGTATCTGAAACGAATAACTTTCCGTTTGCAGCAAAAACGCCTCTTGGCGCTAAAAAAGGTTTTGTTCTTGAACCTCTAAACAAATAAGCCTTACTGATATGCTTTCCTAAAGTATTAAAGTCCATACTTTAACAAATTCTGGGCAGTTGCTCTCCTGGCAGCATGTTCACTACTCGTTTCCCACCGATAGAACTTTCTAAGATAACTTGTTTAGGATGTTCTTCTACAACCGTACCGATCATCTGTGCATTTTTGCCTTTATCAAGTTGTTTAAGGCTATCTAAAAAAGAATCTGCTATTGACGCATCGACAAAACTTATGAATAAACCTTCATTCGCCACGTATAGCGGATCCAATCCAAGTAGCTCACAAGCACTTCCTACCTGTTCATCAATTGGCAGGTTATTTTCAAACAAGTCTATTCCAAATTTAGATGATTCAGCGATTTCTTTAAGGACGGTAGCAACACCACCGCGCGTTGGATCTTTTAAGAGATGGATGTTTTCTCCATATTCGTCAAGTAATTGGCTGATCGTATGGTTGAGATTCGTAGTATCACTTTCTATCGTGGTATCAAAATCAAGGCCTTCTCTAATTGACATGATCGACATGCCATGTGTAGCAATATTTCCACTTACGATGATCTTATCTCCCTTTTTTATATTTCCTTCGTCAATATTGGCTTTAGGATGAATCGCACCTACACCTGAGGTGTTGATGAAGATCTTATCACCTTTGCCCTTTTCCACCACTTTAGTATCTCCAGTAACAATTTTCACGTTTGCTTCTTCGCAAGCAGATCTTATCGCTAGTAAAACTTCCCAGAACTCTGTCATCTTCAAACCCTCTTCAATGATAAAGCTTAGACTTAAGTATTTTGGTTGAGCTCCGCAAACAGCGAGATCATTTACCGTACCATTAACGGCTATTTCTCCTATATTACCGCCTGGAAAAAAAATGGGTGATACTAAGAAACTATCGGTTGAAAATGCCATCTGGCCGTTCATATTTAAAAATGCACCGTCGTGTCTTTTATCGAGAAAATTATTGCTCAATATGTCAAAAACTCCGCAGTCCAATAGTTTATTAGTTAATGTTCCGCCACTGCCATGGCCTAAGGTGATAACATCAAAGTCCAATTTTGGCATCGGACATTGTAATTGCATTCTTATCTTATTTTCATTTGTCATTTTAGAGCCTGATTTTTAAAACGAGTGGACTACTTTTCAGCTAGACCGGAAAAGTGATAATAAGCAGCGCAAGCACCTTCGCTACTTACCATAGGCGCGCCTAGAGGATTTGTGGGTTTACACTTCTTACCAAACTGCGAGCATTCATAAGGCTTTTTGATACCTTTCATGATCTGACCCGATATACAATCGGGATGTTCAGGTGCTTCCTCTATTTCTACGTTATATTTTTTAGTAGCGTCAAACGCCTGATACTTATCTTTTAAGGCAAAACCACTATCGGGTATCTCGCCAATTCCACGCCACATTTGATCTTTTACCTCAAAAACTTCAAAGATCATTTTTTGAGCTTCTGTATTTCCTTCTTCTTTGACTATTCTGGAATATTGATTTTCTACTCCCGTCTTATCGGCTTCTAATTGGCGAAGAACCATGAGAATACCCTGCAACACGTCTAAAGGTTCAAAGCCCGTAACTACGATAGGAACACCATGTTGCTCCGATAGCGGATAGTATTCAGCATTGCCCATGATCGTACAAACATGGCCGGCAGCCAAAAAACCATCTATTTGATTCTCTTCATCATTGATCACAGCCTTCATTGCTGGTGGCACTAAGACGTGTGATGCTAAGATAGAATAATTAGAAAGGCCTTTCCTATGAGCATGGATTACAGATAATGCATTTGCCGGTGCTGTCGTTTCAAATCCTACTGCAAAGAAAACTACATCTTGCTCAGGATTCTCTTCAGCTATTTTAACCGCTTCCAATGGCGAATATAAAACTCTGATGTCGGCCCCTTTGGCCTTTGCTTCCAGCAAATTCATCCTTGAGCCTGGAACACGCAGCATATCACCAAATGAACAGAGGATGACATTTTTATCTAAAGCCAGATGAATCGCTTTATCTATTAAGTTGAGTGGCGTTACACATACAGGACATCCCGGTCCATGTATCATAGTTATTTGCTCTGGAAGCATTTCAATGATACCATTTTTTACCAGGCTATGCGTCTGTCCGCCACAAACCTCCATGATCGTCCAGTCTTGTGTTACGGTTCTTTTAATTTCATCGAGATATTTTTTAGCCAGTTGCGGATCCCGATATTCCTTCATATACTTCATCGTCCTTCTTTTTTAGGAAGATATTCATCTACATCTTCCAGTTCGCCTAAGTCGCCTATTTCCTCTAAATAATCAAAGGTCTTATTGGCTTCCTGTTCATTGACCTTGCTAATAGCTACACCCACGTGGACCAGCACATAATCTCCAACATGGGCATCTGGAAGCATTTCCAGACTTGCCTCTTTTGTGATCCCGCCAAAGGAAACTTTCGCCATTCTCACAGTATCATCATATTGTAAGTTCACACTTTCTATTTTTCCTGGAATTGCTAAACACATAACTTTAGTTTTTAATGTTCTTATGATACATATATTGTCCAAACGACAGATTTTCATCATTTGGAGATAACTTTTGATTCAATCTTAGATCAAACTTCGCATTCTTTGCTTTATCCTGAAGGATTGAATTTAATAATTCATTTTGGAATACACCACCACTACAAGCAATTGTTTTAAAAGAATTTTTTCTGGCTACATTTAAAATGGCTTTTGCTAAGGTGAAAATGAAGCTATAGGCCAATCGCTTTCGGTCCATTCCATCCCTGTAAGCTTTCACAATATTATTGATCAACATGTAAGAAGATAGCTTATCATGATCTATACCCTTAAGCAAATCAATAGGAGATGAAGCATCATAACCTTTAGCACAATTTTCTAATTTAAGCGACGCTTCACCTTCATAGGTGTTTTTGTCGTTGATGTCAATCGCTGAGGCGACGGCATCAAATAATCTGCCAACAGATGAAGTTTTTAAGGTGTTATTTTGAAGCATTCTTGTGTAAATAGACCACTCCTGATCAGTGAACTTACTCTTATAAGCCTTTGAATTTTCATGGTCAAGCAGGCAAAAAAGGGCAATTCTAGGCTCTTTGGCCATCTTATCATTTGCCAGCCAATCATAATATTCTACATGGGACAATCTATCAATATGGCGGTCTTGATAAGTAAAGAACTCGCCTCCCCAAATTTGTTCATCGTCCCCTAAACCGGTACCATCCCAAACGACGCCCAGAATTCTTTCATTTGATGAGAATAGATCATGTTCTCCTAAAACACTCGCAAAATGCGCCTTATGATGTTGTATTTCCTGGGTATCAACTTTCCAATTAGTTGCTAGTTCGTTTCCCAGTACCGAGCTTTGATAATTCGCCTGCTTATCTATTAAGATGTTTTTAGGATAAACATCAAATAAGTTAATATAATTAGATAATGTCATTTTATATCTTTGGAATACATCAAATTCACTTAAATTCCCAAAGTATTGGCTCACAAAGGTACTTGCCCCAGTGGTATAGGTAAATGTAGATTTAATATGAGCTCCCATCGCAAGAACAGGTGTGTGGGAATCTTTGTTCGTGATCATGAAATTAGGAGCCAAACCTCTAGAACGTCTTATTAGGATACTATTCTCTTTTGAACATCTTACTATAGAATCATCTTGGGGGAATTGAATTTTCAGGTCGTGAGTTAAAAAATAATCAGCTACCCCATGTAACTTTTCATGAGCTTCCTCGTTAGTCGAAATTATCGGTGATCCGTGAATATTACCGCTCGTGGCAATGATAGGTGAACTTATCTGAGCCATTAGAAGTTCAAGTAAGGCTGAAGAAGGTAACATTACACCTGTCTGTCTGATCTTTGGCGCAATGGTCTTTACGTCAATACTTGTTTTTTTTCTATTATCTAGTATAACTATGGGAGCTACGCTTGAAGTCAACTCTTTCTTCTCCAAAGTAGAGATATCAAAATCTTGCTGTACCGCCTCTATGCATGGATATAGAACAGCAAATGGCTTTTCAGGTCTTTGTTTTCTTTGCCGTAACAACTTAATGGCATCAGGTAAAGTAGCATCACAACATAATAGATAACCATTCGTATTCTTAATTGCAAGTATTTTTCCTTTTCTTAAAAGATCAGCAGCATAAGAAATACATTGGGCGTGGTCTTTTGATAATGTTTCTCGCGAGTTTGACAGTAATTGTAATTGAATGCCACAAGAACGACAAGAATTCGTCTGCGAATGGAAGCGTCTGTTTGCCGGATCAGTATATTCTTCAGCACAAGCTTCACACATTCTAAAGTCCTTCATCGATGTGTTTTCTCTTTCAAATGGAAAATCTTGAGTGATAGCATAGCGAGGACCACAATTCACGCATGTTGTAAAAGCATAGGAGCATCGCCTGTTCTCAGGTGAATGAACTTCTTTTTTGCAAGAAGAGCAAATGGCAAAATCAGGGGTTAAGGGTGTTTTTATATTAGCGTCTTTTTTTGAAGTTGTGATACTGAAACTGTCAAAATGTAAAGCATTAACTTCCTCTAATGAAGAAGCGGTTATTACTGCCATTTCAGGTTTTTGATTCAATATCTTTGTCAAAAAATCCTCCGCCTGATCTTTAGTAGCATTACAATAAATGGTGACCCCGTTTTCATCATTTGAAACATTTCCATATAGTTCATTTTGTAAAGCCAGACCGTAAACAAAGGGTCTAAACCCAACACCCTGAACTTGTCCTTTGATCACTATTTTGAAGGTTCGCAGCACAAGATCACAGAACTTTTGCTTCTTGTTTTTGTTGCACCTTTTCAAGTAACCACTCGCACCATTCATCAACACCTTCTTCGGTGAGCGAAGAAATCTGAATAACTTCCAATTCATGATTGACTTCTTTCGAATCTTTAATTACGGCTTCTGATGAAAATGGTAAATGAGGTAGAAGGTCAGATTTTGAGATCAGCATCA
The DNA here is from genome assembly GCA_913056525.1 of uncultured Psychroflexus sp. GTDB lineage: Bacteria > Bacteroidota > Bacteroidia > Flavobacteriales > Flavobacteriaceae > Psychroflexus. Next base: position 10,769 of record CAJXLO010000041.1, on the reverse strand, counting down.
TATCGCTGGTCAAGAACATACGAGGATATTTTTTAGGCTTGTCATCACCTTCTGTGGTAGCCATTAATGTTACGCGATAATCCTCTCCCAGATCAAAAGAGGCTGGACAGACCAGATTACCAACATTTTCTACGAACAAAAGATCTATTTCATCTAAATTAAACCTATCCAGTACCTGATGGACCATTTGTGCTTCTAGATGACAGATTCCTCCTGTAACGATCTGTGAAGCCTGAATTCCAGCTTCCTTTAGTCTATCTGCGTCACGCTCTGTTTCCAGGTCGCCGACCATTACCGCCATGTTCAGCTTATCTTTTAACCTTTCAGCGGTCTTTTGCATTAATGTGGTCTTTCCGCTACCTGCAGAAGATGTCAAGTTTATAAGCAAGGTGTTGGACGTCGTCATCTGTTTTCTTATGATATCTGCTACGTAATCATTAGCTTTCAAAAGCTCGATGTTCGTGTTCTCGCATGCAGCTGTTCCTCTTGCTTTTTTTGTTGATTTCTCTACGCTCATAATTTATTGTTTTGGGGTTATGATTTATTGATCTTCAAATTCTATTTTATGGATTAGCATTTCTTCACCCTGGATCACATTTTTTGAAGGTCTATCACAATTTTCGCATATAAAGCGATAATTCTGAACATCAGTAATGTGGTCACAGATCTCGCATTGTATTTTTAATGTAGTAGACTCAATATGAAGATCTACGTTCTCATATTTTGGGTTCGAGAGATGGAAAGCACTATAGGCATTCTGCAATAACCTGGGTTCAACGTTTGATAAAACGCCAACTTTCAAGTGTATTGCCTTCATGCTATTTAGTTTTTCTTCTTCAAATTCCATTTCCAGAGTGTTTATTATGCTATTTACGATTGAGGTTTCATGCATGATCAATGAAGTACTTTTTTTAGCTCATATAAAGCTGCAATATGTTCATCTGCTTGTTCCATTATGGTCTTATCTTTCACTAGTTGCTTTATCTCATGGGCTTTATCAAGCATCGTATTATAGTTTCTGGCTTCTTCCTCGCTATCCTTATTGTGCATTATCCAATATAGTTCTAACTGGTTGATCAGTGTTAGCGCACGTTCTAAGGGATAGGATTCTGCTGTTCTTATATTTAGTGCATCTTCAAACATCTGATAGGCCTTTTTCAAGTTGTCGTGTAGTTTCGCCTCTGGAAATCCCATTAGTGCTGTTGCGTAATTATGGTAGGCCATGGCAAATTCATAAGGGAAGTTTTCTTTTGTATAGAACTTTAAAACTTCTTCAAATGATGACGCACAAAAGGCTGTCCAAATCGGTTTTTCTTCTGGTGAGACAGGTATTTCCGAGTAGATCAAGGCTAATTTATGATGAACATCCGCAAATTTTTGCGGGTGTGTGTCTTTTTTAAAGACCTTGAGCGTGTCCTGAAAAGCATTTATCGCCGGTTTGTAATATTGTGGGCTTCCGTTCTTAGACCACTTGTAAAGCAAAGTAGCTTTACGTAATCCGGCTTCTCCCAGGAATTCTGGAATATCAGCTTCTTTAAAAATAAAAATGGCTTTATTGATATAGTCCTTTGACGTTGTATGATCATTCTGAAAATTGGCCACTTCTGATGCTTCAATGTATAACAGACCCGCATTTACTTTTTGACCTTTTGCTTCATAAAAGGATATCCCTAGATGATATAAATTCAGGATCTCGTCAAGTTTTTCTGGCTGATAGGGCATTTCCAGTTGTGCCATCAGGGAAGATGCCAGTAAAATGTCCAGGGTTACGCTTGCTTCTTCTGTTATTGCTTTATTTTGTAGTGTTCTAACACTTTCCTCAGCTTTTTTGAATTCTCCTTCATCTAAAAGTAAGTTAACATAGTGTTTTGTTGTGAACACTTTTATCTCGTCATTTTCAGAAGCAGCTATTGCTTTACCGTACAAGGCTTTTAGCTCCTTTATGTCATTGCTTTTTTGATAATTCCCATAGTGCTTCACGATACTTTTGTTGTGCAATGAATCAATTTGAGCATACATGGCTTCTGATATTTCATACCCGAATTGAAGGTATGTGGCCGTAAGCATATCATTGTAAATGGGATTATCTTCTGAAATATGATCAAAGGCCTTTTGGTGATTGTCCAACTTGTAGAATATCAATCCCAATAAGTTATTTGATGTAAGTTCCACAGCGGGAAACAAATAAGGAGGTTCTTCATCATACCAATCCATATTTAATTTGATGACACCTTTTTGAATCAGGATCAACTTAGAACTCAACTCTGCCTTTTCCTCATCCAAAACGACCGTAACCAGCTCATCTAAACGGTCTACAATTTTTATATGTTCAACTACTTCAGAATAGTGTTCAGTTGTTGTTAATAAGGTGATCATGTTCTCGTATTTCTCGTGTTCCTCTGCTATCTTTTGCAGCACTTCGCTGCATCCCTTTTCCAGCTATTTCTGCTAAACTTTTACTTTTATAAGATCCAATTTTCTTAATAAGAAAACGATTAGGGTCCTTAGTGTCTATGAAGATCAATGAAACTTCCCATCGACCGGTGATTTCTCTAACTTGGAATTGCACCGCAGCATCTAATAGCCAGTTATCATTTAGGTCGTTCGTTATTGCCATTTTCTTATACTTTTATCTTGATCAGATTTGTTTTCTCGATCACTTCATGATCCAGCGCTCTATCGGTCATATCAAGATCATTATCTATTAATATCTCCCTTATGGCCAGGGTCATATCTCCTTTTAGATTTCTTTGTTTTAGCAAAAATTGTGATGGCTCGAACATCTTTGCAAACCAAGCACTACTGACCGGTGTTATTAATATCTTTCCTTGCTCTTTTGAATAAGCCGCATAAGCATAATGGATCTTATCAAAAACACGTTCTACTACTGATTTGTTCAGATAGATATGAGATGATTTTAAAAAAACCTCTCCGCTCATAGTACTTCAGCCCCTTTTAATTCATCTAATATCAGGTCTACCACTTCATCTCCAGCCGCTTTGACCTTATCACTTAGTTCTACTTCTAACCTGGTATTTTCTATAGCGATCAAATACACCTGAATTTCTTCCGGATAATCATCCTGTAGAATTTTCTTTGCATAAGATAGGGCCTGATCCCATTTCATTCCATGAAGAAAAACAAGAGGATCATCTTGCGGAGCTCTCATCACTTCATTAGCGGGAACTTTAAACAAACTGCCCACAGGTTCATCAGTGTTAATTACAGCATCTACTAATATTATTTTCTCGTGTCCTTTTAGTTCAAACAGAACTTCGAACCCGGATGTTCCCATATCAAAAACAGAGACGGAATTATTTTCTCCTATTTTGTTCTTTATTTCTTCAATAACGTACATCCCGATTCCATCATCACTTCTAACTGGGTTTCCAAAACCCATTACTGCCACTTGCTTCATTATACGATTTGAAATCTAAATACTTTCTCCCATCAATTAGAAGAAAGTCTATAATTATATGAATATCAATTACAACTTAAATTTGGATAGTTCTTTATTGCTTTTCTCATCATGAGCATGAACGGTACATACCAGGCATGAATCAAAGGAACGTGCAACAAGGCCTACTTCAACGGGATCCTCAGGATTATTGATGTCTATTCCAGTAAGTGCACTCTCAATAGGTCCAGGATTTCCTTCTGCGTCATTGGGTCCTACGTTATAAGTTGTTGGAGCCATGACCTGATAGTTTTTTATCACACCATCCTTGATCTCGATCCAATGTGCCAAAGCACCACGAGCAGCCTCTGTTGCTCCAAAACCTTTACCGTCTTTTTCAACGGGTTTCACATAGAATTCACCGTCAAGATCTATCTCTGATAACCATTGTTCTATGAACTTATAAATTCGAGGGGCTTCATGCATCCTGGCCAAAACCCTTGTAAAAACACTTGGGCCTAATTTTTTAATTATATCGCCAAATAATGGATCCTGGATTTGATGGTCCTTGTTATTAGGATTTGCATACATTACACATCTCGCTAAAGGTCCTGTTTCTACGGAATAGCCATCATATCTAGGTGCCTTGGACCAGGAATACTGACTTTCAAAGTTCGTTTCATGCAAAGGCTGAGACTTTGCTGCGGTCGGCAATGGTTGATCCCATGGGTGGAGTCCATCTTCCTGATCATCATACCAGGCGTGCTTCACGTCTTCGCTGATCTTTAGATGGTCAAACTCATGATAGTTCTCTCCATCAAAAAAGCCACTTGGGCTAATGAGCGCATTATTCCTACCCTCTATTGTAGGATCATTGTACATATCTTTATGTAAATAAGTTCCATGAGCCAGGAATTTACCTACGCCCTGACCAAACTTATCGATTCCAAATTCCATTCCAGCTCTTATTAGCAAGCCCAGATCACTATTTCTATGGGATTCATTTTCTTCTAACCATTCCATCATATCATCCCATGATTTGATCTTCATATATCGTTCAATAGAACATCCTAACCAAATAGGTTCTAACCAGTTGTTCTTAAACTCTGCCAGGATAGAATGTGCTCTTGTAATATCCTTCAAAGTTGGTGCACACATCACACCTCCGGGAACCATGTAACTGGAATGCGGCCATTGACCCCCAAAAAGAGAATATATTTGAACTGGAATCCCACTTGCGGTTAGTCCCTTTTGAAATGTGCTGCCTACATAAGAAGACCAGCGTTTAACGACTTCGTCATAAAGTGGATGACCGGCATATTTTTTATTGGTCAGATCCGGTGCAAATATGGCGTAGAACCATCTGGGTATACTTTGCAAAGTTTCAGTTGCTTGCCCTATAGCTCTGAGGAGTAGTGCATTGGGTGGTAATTTCGTGCCCCAGGCGGTATCTAATGCTGATGAGGCGCAATATAAATGAGAGCCTCCGCAAATACCACAGATCCTGGGCGTCACTATAAGACCGGATTGTGGGTCCTTACCTTCCATTACTTTTTCAAAGCCTCTGAACATTGCTGCTTGCGTATGGGCTCTTGTCACTTTACCGTTATCGATATAAACCTTTACATCAAGATCTCCTTCTACTCTTCCTACCGGTGATATATTTAATTCTTTTACAGCCATTTTTTATTTTTTAATTAATTATTTAGAAGTTTCCGTAACACTCTTATTAACGGGGAGTACTTTTTGAAAACCTGCTTCAAGATAGTATGCTAATTTGTTTCTACCCGTTGGAACCTCTTTAGGTAAGACTCCTAAATGCTTCATGGTCTTGAGCACACTGCCTTTTTTAAGGTCGTGGTGTGGAAAGCCGGGTTCTGTACAACCTAAACAAGGATGATTGACACGCGTTTTACTTGCCTGTCTGTTCCATAATATATTGTTGCAGTTTGCTCTTGTCATTGGTCCTCTACAACCTACTTCATAGAAAAGGCATCCGCCACGTCTTCCAAAACCACCATCTGTCTTTTGAATAAAGTTAGTGACATTGGTACATCCATCCTGGACAAAGTTCGTGAAGAAGGTTTTTGGCCTTTGATAATCGTCTATTTTGACATCGCCTATTCTACCCACGGCAATGGCAACTAGTATTTGGGTTATCCAATCCGGGTGCGCTGGGCATCCAGGTATATTTATTACCGGAAGTCCACCTTTTGATACGAAATCTTCCCCTAAAAACCCACCTTTTTGCTTTTTATGAAATTGCAAGCCTGTGGATTCACTTGGATTTGGTGGAACGGCAGGAATGCCACCCCAGGTTGCACAATCTCCTATAGCTACTACATAGCCTGCTACTTCTGAAAGTTCTTTTACCCAATCCTTCATCGGACGGTCTGCAAAATAGTTCATCGTTCCTGAACCATTTGGACCTTCTACTAATGAACCTTCATAAACTAGTATATCCATTTGTTCTTTCCCTGAGATGATATCATTGAGAAGATCCTGTACTTGTTGCCCTATCTCTCTTCCTGTTGTAGGATGCCATAGAATGTTCAATCCAAAATCCGTGATCAGTTCAACGACCGTAGGTTCTTCTGCGTTTAAAAATGACATGGTATTTCCACTACAAGCACCTCCTTGCAACCACAAAACATTAGCCATAATACTGTATTTTATATTTTATGCAATGCAATTTAAAAGAAATAATTGAAATGACAATTCAACAGGCAGATAATTTTAAAAATAGCAAAAATCATCTTTAATTTTGTGCATCTGATAAAAACAAATTTTTAATGTCAAAAAAATCTTATATTTTGACGAATGTCCTTATCTGTTTTAGCACAAATGATGCGTTGGTATTACTGTGATCCGCTGTTGCCATTCACCGCTGGTTCTAAAAATTAAAACGATATCAGTTGTATATCATCAACCCCTAAAGTTTGATGAAGGTCAACAAACGGAAGTTTTCTAAAACAACGATCCTGTAAATAGTTTTAGACCGATCACGTTCTAATCACAAGAAGTAGTTCTATTAATATCACAATAGGTTGCCCACCAGGGATTGAAATCTCCATCTTCCTCATCATTGCTCATGGCTAATAGTTCATTTACATCATTCCCATACCTGAGATGCATGTGAACGGGATCACCATGAGGTGAACGAGAAATGACATATTCGTAATTTTCACAGTCACCTGAGAAGGCCTTGACCTTTTTGAAAATATCCCAAATGGAAGTTTTTGATCTGTCTGGATAATAATGAGGGTCAGGCCGACTTCCTATGAACTCATAACCGCACTCAGCTAGTTTTTTGTTAATATCATCATGGTCATAAAAGGTCATTTTAGTGATCGTCCCGGCATCTTGAGATGTTACTAACTTGATACGTCCAGGGTTTCTGGGGTCATTTTGAGAGATAGAATCACCTGGATTGAGGTGAAACTCTCCATCCATAGACAGATAGGAGAACGGCAAGTCCATTTCTTTGTTTTGTTCGTGACGGTGTCCATCACCTCGATTCTCAGCATGATGGGTGTTTTCTTTTTCACTTGAACCGTGCGTATGTGTGTTCGGCCCATGTTCATGTCCACAGCTGATAAAAAGGGTCAAAATCATACCCGATAAAAGAATTGTAACTACTTTCATTTTTTTATGTTTTGAAATAATTTCTACTTAGTTGTGTTGTTTAATTCAGTAATCTATTGAAATATTTTTGCAATGTATCACTATTTTTAAATCTTATATTTAATGTAAGAGAAAAATATCTTCTCCATTTTAGGTCCATCAAGACAAAGGTAACCCATGAATAAGCTAGACATCATTTGTCCAAAAAGGGTGATTTTTTATCAAATGCTGACTTTTATAATTCAAATTCGGGTCACCTTTTAGCTTGATCGATCACTCATCAAAAATTATAATTGACTCCCATCATTATGTTCCTTGTTGGCGCAGGCGTGAAGATCTGTGAATTAACTCCGCCAAAGACGATCTCTGAATACAAAGAGTCAAACAGATTATTTACTTCAATGAAAAACCTTCCCCGATTAGCAAATAATTCATTGAAATTATAAAATAAGGTCAAATTAGCGACCGTATAACCTTCATATCCTGCTGTGTTTTCAGCATTGGTATAATAAGAACCTACATCTCTTATCGTAAACCGGCTGCCCAATCCATTCTTAAAGGCATAGGAAACGTTCAAAGTAGTTATCGTTTCCGGAATGTTGACTACAGATGTCCCAATGAGTTCATCATTTGGGTTTTCTAAGACCTCTGTTTCCGTAAAAGAGAAAGTTCCTCTTATTTCCCAGGCTAAAGTTGGCTTTACGACGGCTTCTGTCTCTACACCGATTCTTCTTGTTTTGCCAATGTTCAAAAGATCACCCGATCCGGGTGGACTTTCCAGGATCTCATTAGATGTGTCAAGGATAAACCCAACGACGTCAAGTTCTAACCAATCTATTCCCGCATAATTTGCGCCTACTTCATATTGCCAAAGTTGAGTAGGGTCCAAATCAGCATCTTCTTCATATTTACTCGTGCTGTTAGGAAGTGAAAATCCATTGGAGACACTTAAACGTAAGTCCAGCCCTTCAAGAACAGAAGACCTTAGCCCTAACTTTGGGGTGACATTTGAAAGCTGATCGATCTCATTTGTAAATGGCTGTATACCCGGATCATTATTACTGAACGTGCCTGAGAAGCTATCGTACCTAATGCCTATGGAAGGTTTGATAAACCTGTTAATATCAAAAACTCCCTGAACATATCCTGATAGGGTTTGAATATCAAAATTCCTCTCGAGTATTTGTTCATTCCTGACGCGCTCACGGGTTGACCATCTTTTTCTATCAGTGGTCTCCGTGTAGAACTCAGCACCAGCTACCCAGTCCAAATTCACATCACCTAGTTTGTTATTGCCGTTCAATGTAGCACCGGTAGCAAAAACATTACGTGTGTTGAACCTTTCTGTCTGCCCGCCGGGATCAAAGCCGAACTTCGCAAAACGGGTAAAGTTTTGTTGTACAGCATAGGTGAATAATAGCAATCTAAGGTCTTCATTAAAATTATGATTGATGTCTAACTTCTGGGAGTAAAATTGCTTATCGCCACCATCATTTTCAGCATTCTCTGCTTGTTGCGTCCTCAGAGTTTCATCATTTACCTGCTCTTCAGAAATATAGCCGGCAGCATTCCATTCACTTCCATGACCGCGTAAGGAAATCGCAATATCCGTTTTATCAGTTAATTGATAAGCGAGTCTTCCTGATAGATTACCTCGCATATTATCGGAATTCTCAGCATATCCTTCAGATTGAAAGAACTGAAAGGCAAAATTCGTCTTGAGCTCCCTATCGCGTTCACCAAGCTTTATTTCCTTTCCTTTAGCATATTGAGCGTTCAATGTGCTAAAAGCGCCACCATTGATCCTAATATCATCGTAGTTGCCTCCTTTTCTTGTCTCCATTGCAATGGTTCCTCCTTCAGCAAATCTTCCAAACAGCACGGATGATGGTCCTTTGTACACTTTTACTTTTTCCAGGTTGATAGGAATGAGAATGTTCATATCGGCATAACCATCTGAATGTCCTTCAGCTTCATTGAGTGATACGCCGTCAATTTGAACACCGGCCTGACCTGCATGACCACCGCCGCCAAAACCTCTAATGGAAAACTGATCGGCCACACCGCCTTGATAATAGGCATTGAGTTCTACACCGGGAACTTGTTCTATGACGCGCATTGGTAGGTCTATGTTCAGTTTTTGCATTTGTTCACGGTCGATCTCGTTTACGGTTATGGCCTTGTTTTTTTGATCTACCGCTTGACCGCGGATCATTATCTCGCTTAACTGCGTAATAGACTCCTGTAAGATAATGGTGATCTCTTTATCTTCACCGGTTTTAAGTTGGATCTCTTTTATTTTCTTTTTGAACCCTAAGGCACTGACCGCGAGAACATGTTGTCCTGAGCTTAGGTTCTGAAAAGAAAATCGACCCTCTTCATTTGTTGAGGTTCCTTTATCTGTACCTTTCAGTATGATATTTACATCGCTTATGGCTTCTTTAGCCTCAGATAGGATCGTACCTTTTATCGAGGCTCTTTTCTGTGCATGGACTTGTCCTAGAAGCATAAAGAACAGCATGCTGGTTAATATGTATCTCATTAATTCTTGATTTTTTCGTTTTAGTAATAAATCGTATGGGTATCCGGATGAAGTTAATCTACCGTTGAACAAAGATGGCAATTCGCTGTAGCAAGCATTCTTATCAAGATTGATATCAAAGTATCAGCCTATGCCTAAATGGCTTAGCAATGATTTTTTGATCCATCCTATTGATATACTTGTCACATCCTGAAATAGCTCATCAGACATCTTAAATCGGACACGACGAATTTTTGATCGGAGGTTGACCTTGATCTTAAATATGATATTGATGTAAGTACAGCCATCAAGTGAGATTTCATTGTTCAAATGATGATCATAACGATTAACCTGACCACTCTTATGACCGGTCCATGTCCTACTCGCTCTAAAATGAGCTTGATGGAAAGTTGTCATTGGCCGTCAGCACCAATTCTTCATATCTACTATTTTATCATTAAGCAACATCCGAATATTAGGCAATTATTAAGCTATATTACAAATTCTCTTAGTCCATTCAACCTGGAAAAGTATTGTATGAACTCTTTAAAGCTATTGAATACCGCTTAATAGTTAAACCTTTTATAGAAGCTTGCGGTGGTGGTGTGATAACGCGCAAAAACGGACTTGTAGGTAGTTTCTGGTCATTGATGAACAATTCTTCCGATCGCTCTTCCCAGACCGTTCTTTGAGCAATGAAAGATAGGTGATAAAACTTGTCCACCCTTGAATATTTCATCTTTTTTTGCTGGGTGATCGGTGGTTTATGATGAGCGCTAATAACATTCTTCAGCTTAGAAAGCAATTGATGTTCATGTTTCGCTGGCTCTTTATCAATTTGGTGCGTGTGATGTGTATAACCACCTGATAATTGATGACTTAAGATATGCAATCCATCGTAAATCTCTGATTGGAAACTGTATGTTAGATATAGCGTTAATCCTAAAACGAAGAGATAATTCCTCAGAGATGAATATTTTAAGGGTGGTCTTAACAATAGTCGCTATATTAAGTATTTATCGTATTACAAACATAATTAAATATTATTAGTTGAATACTATATCGCAACTGGTTAAGGCTTGAATACCTGCTTTGTATCATAAGTAGATTTAGCTATCCTATGTTAATGGTATAGATAATTGAACGGACCTACAAGGCATCAAAAGAGATCAACCTCAAATAGCTTTCAACATCGTTTGGGCTTTGGCGATGGTTTCGTCCCATTCT
>CAJXLO010000040.1 GCA_913056525.1 uncultured Psychroflexus sp. | reverse complement strand
GGTGCCTCCAGGAATCGAACCAGGGACACACGGATTTTCAGTCCGTTGCTCTACCAACTGAGCTAAGGCACCTTTTTCATAAAGAAGTGCAAATATAAAGTCATTTTATACGTCAGCCAAATAATTTTTTTGAATTATTACGTTTATATCTTTGCAGGATGAACATAGCCATTGACATCGGGAACTCTTTTACAAAGGTCGCATTGTTTGAGAACAATGTTATCCAGGAGACCTGTCGCTTAGATCAGGAAGCCTATCAGCAAAAGGTCGATCAGCTGCTCAAAGAATTTAAAATTTCGCAAGCCATCGTCAGCGCAACGGGGAATTTAGATATGAATTGGCTACATCAACTGAAAAAGAAAGTGCCTATATTGGATTTCGATCAGGGAACAAAAGTACCTTTCAGGAATTATTACAAAACCCCTCAAACGCTTGGCCTGGACAGAATGGCACTGATAAGTGCAGCTGCAAAGGAATTCGATGGTCAAAACTGCTTGATCATCGATGCGGGAACTTGTGTCACTTATGATTTCATTGATGATAAGAAAAGATATTTTGGTGGAATGATATCTCCTGGATGGCAAATGCGCTTTGAAGCATTACATGAAAAGACAGAACGCCTGCCCTTGATAAATGCGCCAGAAAACTTAACGATTCCCGGAGTTTCCACTAAGTCTTCCATTTATTCCGGTGTAGTGAAAGGGCTCATATTAGAAATAGATGGCTTTATAGATATTTATAAGGCTGATTATGAACATTTAACAGTTATTTTAACAGGCGGTGATGGTCATCGCTTGTCTACACAATTAAAAAATGACATCTTTGCCAGCTCAAATTTTTTAATGATAGGCTTAAATGCCATTTTAGAATTCAACACACTTCATGGGTAAACGATTCTTAGGACTTATATTATTCGTATGTTTTTTCTCAAATGCTCAAGAAGGTACTTTCTCACCTTATTCGTTCTACGGAATAGGAGTGAATACTTTTAAAGGCACTGTGGAGAACAGGAGCATGGCAGGAATTAGCACTTTGTCGGACAGCATACATGTCAATCTGAGGAACCCAGCAGCCTATGCAGATCTTGAGTATACTACTTTTACAGGAGGAATGACCTACAATACGATCACATTGGACAATGGTAGCATACAGGATAAGAACACCATTACAACGGTTGATTATTTTGCTGTGGGCATTCCTATGGATAAACTTTCCGTGGGTTTTGGTTTAAAACCCTTTTCCTCAGTAGGATATGATATTATCGAAGATATTGACCAGGGGCAAAGGAACTTTGAAGGAAGAGGCGGAATGAACGATGTATACCTTTCTGCGGGATATGAATTAACAGATAGATTGAACGTTGGGGCCACGGCAAGTTATAAGTTTGGTGATATTGAAAATCGAACAGTGATCTTCCAGGAAAATATACAGTTTGCTTCCCGGGAGTTTAACAATACAGACCTAAGTTCGTTCAACGTAAACCTGGGAGCACAATACGACCTTACGATCAACGATAAGTACGACCTGCGAACATCACTTTCATATCGTCCTGGTTTCGAAGTTGGAGTAGAGAACACCAAGAACCTCGCTGTGGTGACATTCGCTAATGATGGTTCAGAGGTGGTGGTCAATGATCAGTCTTCATCATTAATAGATACATCGATAGAAATGCCCACACGATTAGGTTTAGGTCTGGGTATCGGACAAGAAAGGAAATGGGGAATAGCTTTAGAATATACCTATGAATCAGAGCCGGACCTGGATAATATGCCATTTAACAATAGAGATGACGTGTCCTATCAAAACACAAGCAGTCTCAAGCTTGGCGGATATTTGGTTCCCAGGTTCAACGACCCGCAAAAATATTATAACCGAATCAACTATAGATTGGGTTTTCGCTACGATCAGCTTGCTTTAAATATTGGTGGAGAGCAAGTTGAGGAATATGGCATATCTTTTGGTATAGGTTTACCTGCTGGTCGAATATTTACCAATGCCAATTTAGGAATGGAATATGGTATAAGAGGAAATGTTTCCGATAATCTTGTAGAAGAAGAGTTTCTTTCATTATTTTTGAGCTTTTCTTTTAACGATGTATGGTTTCAAGATAGAAAGTTTAACTAAAACAATGATAACTATGAAAACGAACATGAAATTAGGTTTTTTACTAGTATCGCTTTTTATGATACAAAATTTGTTTGCCCAGGATTGTATCCAAAAGCTCAACCTGTTCAACGAAAGTGCCAAGGTCAAGGACTATAAAACGGCCATGCCGCATTACAAAGACCTTCTTAAAGATTGCCCTTCAACAAGTGTTGTTACTTATCAGCGCGGAGAAAAGATGCTTAAGGACCTTATTGAAAAAGAGAAGGACAAAGCAAAGAAAAAAGAACTCATTGATAAAGCGGTCAAGAACTACAAATTAAGACTTGAACATTTCCCTCAAAAAAGTAATTCAGGTGATATCTACGCTAAGATCGCCACACTGAAATATGAGAATAAGATAGGCTCTAAGGAAGAACAGTATGAAAGCTACAAGAAAGCCTGGAATTCCAGCGAAAAGCATATCACTGACCCTAAATCCCTTCTGATATATTTTTCCCTGCTGGTCAATCTTTATGAGAATGACGAGAAAGATATCAAAGAGGTGTTCAACACTTATGAGGACGTGAGCTTTGGTATAGAAAATCTTCAAAATGAAAAGGCAGCAAAACTTAAAAAGCTTATCAAAAAGAAGAAAGAAGGAAGTTTATCATCAAGGGAAGGAAAGATCCTCAAGAATTCAGAGATATATCTGGACTACTATGCTAAGATACAAAGCAGCCTGGACTCTAAATTAAGCAAGCTCGCTGATTGTAGTACATTGATACCTTTATATAACAAAGAATTCGAAGAAAAGAAAGAAGACGTAGATTGGCTTAAGAACGTATCTAGTCAGTTATTCACAAAAGAATGTACAGATAGTGACCTGTTCATTAAAGTAGTTGATGCTAAACACGACCTTGAACCTACGGCAGCAACTGCTAAGTATCTAGGGAAATTATCTGAAGACAAGAAAGATTATGATAAAGCCTTGAACTATTATAAAGAATCTGTAAAACTACAGGATAAAACTTCTAAAAAATCTACGATATATTACAACATAGCGAACATTTATAAAAAGAAAGGTCAATACGCTCAGGCCAGAAGCAATTACAGGAAAGCACTAGATATCAAACCTTCTTTTGGCTATGCCTACCTAAAAATAGCTGAGATGTACGCTAAAAGTGCTAATAACTGTGGAGACAATGTGTTTAATAAGCAATCGGTCTACTGGTTAGCAGAGGAATACGCCAGAAGAGCAGGTAGAGTTCAACCCTCCATTAAGAAATCTGCCAATAGTGCTGCGGACAGTTATGCTGGAAGAGCTCCTCAGAAATCAGATATTTTCCAAAAGAACATGTCCGGCAAGACCGTTACCTTTGATAGTTGCTGGATAGGTGAAAGTGTAAAAGTCCCAAGTATATAAACAATTTAATGAAAGCATCATTTGCTTTGTTCAAGAGCATTGCAGGTATCTTACTGTTCCTTGCAATGCTTTTTTCTTGTGATGAAACTTCAACGGAACAAAAAAAAGCAAGAAGTATTGAACCAGATGCCGTAGGCCACAGGATCAACCTTTACTACACGGATAGTGGAAAAGTAAGAGTGAACCTCAAAAGCCCCTCGATGTTAGATTACGGAAACCTTTCCTTTCCGTTCAGAAAATTTCCAGCGGGTGTCACCGTGGACTTTTTTGAGAATGATTCTACAAAGAACACTGTAGAAGCGGATTCTGCCATCATCTACGATAAGAACAATTTAGTAGAACTACGTAATAATGTAAAGATAATCACGAAGGATAGCACCGTTCTTAGGACAGATAAATTGTTCTGGGACAGAAGTATAGAGTGGCTCTATACGGAAGATGCTTACACCTTAGAGCTTAACAATGGAACGGTCAACCAGGGCATAGGTTTTGATGCTAACCAAAATTTCACTAATTTTAATTCCAGAAGCAACACCGGAACACAAGTGATCGATGAGCAGTAAAAAAAAATTCTTAAGATTCGCTGAACTAGCTTATCTTTTTGTCGCAGCGGTCTTTATAGTAGAAACGATCATTTCCTTACGAAATGAAGAACCATCATGGTGGTTGACCTTAATATTAGGGATTGCGGCCATTGGGATGTATTTTTTCAAAAAGCACTTCAGAAAGAAAATGGATAAAGACAAAAAAAACTAGATGGACCTTTCCATAATAGTTATCATCCTATCGCTTATCTTATCGGCTTTTTTCTCTGGAATGGAGATAGCTTTCGTATCAGCGAACAAGATACATATCGAGCTTGAAAAGAACCAGGGAGACCTTATGGGGAAGCTATTGAACCACCTGACCAAAAAGCCCTCTAAGTTTATCGCGACCATGCTTATAGGCAATAATATAGCACTTGTTGTTTATGGTTTCTTTATGGGAGACCTTATCATGCAATGGTTTGAAGGCTTTAGCAGTTCAACTTCAGAGCTCGTGCTCTTCTTCACCCACGATGCCGCACTATTCACTAAGACTCTGATATCTACCATCGTGATCTTGTTAACCGCTGAATTCTTTCCCAAGGTTTTTTTTCAGATCTATGCGAACACTTTCTTTAAGTTTTTATCAATACCAGCATTTCTTTTTTATCAATTGTTTAGCCAATTATCAAACTTCGTGGTCTGGTTGTCGGACTTTTTCCTTAAGAAGATAATGAGGGCGAACGAAGAAGATGAAGCACTGACCTTTAGCAAAATAGAACTGGGGAACTATATCAATGAACAAATGGAGACCGTTTCCAACAAGGACGAGGTGGATGCTGAGATACAGATATTCCAGAACGCCCTTCAGTTCTCTGAGGTAAAGGCCAGGGAAGTAATGATCCCCAGGAATGAGATCGTAGCTGTAGATAAAGAAGAAGACCCCGCAAAACTGATCACCTTGTTCTCTGAGACCGGACTATCAAAGGTCCTTGTGTACCAAAAGGACAAAGATGATATATTAGGCTACATCCATTCATTCGACCTGTTTGATGAACCGGACAAGCTCATAGACAAGATGATCCCTTCCATATTCGTCCCAGAAACTGCATTAGTGAAAGAAGTGCTCAATGCGCTGATCAAAAAGAAAAAGAGCATCGCCGTAGTAGTCGATGAATATGGAGGTACCAGCGGTATGATGACCGTAGAAGATATCGTAGAAGAACTCTTTGGTGAAATAGAGGATGAGCATGATCCCGTTACATTAACAGAGGAAAGGATCGATGATCATTGTTATAAGTTCTCAGCCCGATTGGACGTTGATTACATCAACGAAACCTATGACTTCAATATACCGGAAAGCGACCAATATGAAACCCTGGGCGGTTTCATAGTCAGCCACACGGAAACCATTCCAGAAGTGCAGACCAGTTTAAAGATCAACGGGCTTAAGATAGAGATCCTGGAGGCATCTTCTAATAAGATAGATCTGGTCCTACTTGAAACATCTGACAATGAAGATAGAAGCGATTAAAAAATAAACATTGCCTTATTTCCTATTAAGAACTTATTTCTTATTTTCGCCCACTATTGAGCAAAAATCTCTTTTATGGCTATCCTGAGTAAAATTAGATCAAAAACAGTTGTTTTAATTGTTATCATCGCATTAGCACTATTCGCATTCGTTCTGGCGGATGTTATTAGACAAGGCGGATTTACATCCAATAAATCGCAAAACGTAATTGGCGTTGTAGGTGATCAGGAGATCAAAAGGAAGTCATTTGCTCGTCAGGTTGAGAACGTCGCTCAGGGATCAAGAGGTCGTACTTCTACCATAGACGCCGTTAATAGGGTTTGGGAATCCCGTGTTACTAATATGATACTTGAGCAACAGTTCGATGAACTAGGCCTCGAGGTCAGCACGGACCTTATATTAGAGAAAATGAAGCCACAGTTGAGCAGGGACGCAAGATTTACAGATGCAGATGGGAACTTTAGCAAGGCCAGAGTGCGTGAATATGTCGCCAGCATTAGGAACAATGATATCAATGCTTTTGAACAGTGGCAAGAGTTCGAAAAGAACATCGAGGTACAGGCCGTTAGGAATACTTACTTTAACCTGATCAAAGCAGGTGCCGGAGTTACTGAGCTGGAAGCTAAACAGATATATGAACAAGAAAACAGCCAGTATACCTTTGATTTCATAAGGATTCCATTTAATAAAGCAGATAAGGTAAAGGTCACTAAGAGCGACATCAAATCCTACATGAAAGAACACGAAGAAAAGTACGAACAAGAAGCTAAGCGAAATATCCGCTATGTACTTTATGAAGAAAAGCCGTCAGCTAAAGATATGGCTGAAGCCAGAGAGGAGATGGTAAGTCTTATCAACGGTAATGATGAATATCCGGAAAGCTTTAAGAACACAAATGACATGAAAGCTTTCCTCAGCACGTATTCCGATCAACCCTTTAAAGATGAGTTCAAGTTCAAGTACCAACTGAACGACTCATTAAAAGAACAACTAAACGCATTAAAAATAGATGAGGTAGTAGGACCTTATAAAAAAGGCGACTCCTGGAGAGCTAAAAAAATAGTGGAGACTAAACAAGTTGCTGACTCAACTGAAGTAAAACACATATTGGTCACTTTTAAGGAAGCCGGTGTGGACAGGAACGTCCAGAGAACTAAGGAAGAAGCTAAAAAGCTAGCCGATAGTTTAATGGGAATCATAGAACAAGATGAAGATAAGTTCGGTGAACTGGCAAAGGAGTTCTCTTCAGACCGTCAAAGCAAGTCTAAAGGAGGAAAATTAGGGAAAGTAGCGTACGGCAGGTTTTTTGATGAATTGAACGATTTCATATTCGAAAATAAAAAAGGTTTTAAAGGTTCTTTAGAATCTCAATATGGGTATCATATCGTTCAGATATTAGATAAGAACAAACCTAAAAAGGCCCTAAAGATCGCTACGCTGACAAGAGAAGTATCACCATCAGAAGAAACCCTGAACAACCTTTTCAAAAACGCCTCAAAATTCGAGCTGGCCACTAAGGAAAAGGAATTTGAAACTGTTGCTGATGAAAAGACCAAAGAGATCAGGAAAGCTAAAGCACTTAAAGAACTGGATGAAGGTGTAGCTGGATTAGGAGATCAAAGGAGTATAGTAAGGTGGAGCTTTGATGAAAACACCCAATTAAAAGATATCAAAAGGTTTGACATCGATAAAGGATATGTTATCGCTCAAGTGACCGACATGCAAGAGGAAGGTTTGAAACCAGTAGAAGAAGTTGCAGATGAGGTGACGCCTATCTTGGAACAAGAACAACAAGCAAAAGCCATAAAAGATAAGATTACAGATAGTTCAGACCTTGCAACCATAGGTGAGATGTTCGGAGTGACAAAGCAACGCGCTTCAGCTGTTGACCTCAAAAACCCCGTAATTCCTGGCGGAGGCAAAGAGCCGAAAGTAGTAGGGCTGGTTTCTGCTCTGGAGAAAGGTAAGGTAAGTAGTCCAGTGAAAGGTAACAATGGTGTTTATATCGCTCAATTAGTAAAAAGAGAAAAAGCAATGGAGCTGGCTTCCTACCTTGGACCAGCTAGTAGTATGACCAAGGAAAGGACGAACAAAATTTCCAACCCTAATTCCAGTCCAGTAATAAAAGCAATAAAAGAATCCGTGCAAATTGAAGATCGCAGAACACGTTTTTATTAGACCTTCTGCTTAACTTTATAGTTCAGGTTCATTTGCTCCAAGTTAGATAGAAGCTGCTTATCTATGTTGATGTTCTTTTTTCGGGACGACATCCGCACTTTCACTTTATGCGCCATATCAAATATAAGGAAGTCCAAGCTTTTGTTGCCCTTGTTTTGCTGGAAGATGTCTTCCAGATCCGTCAGTAGCCCTTCATTGATCTCCTGTGCGTTCAGCTGAAGGGTCAACTTATCCGTATATTTATCCATGGTGTTGTCCAATAGCTCGATGTTGTTGAACTGAAAACGGATATCACTTTCCCTTTCGTTACGCTTGTCATAATAAGTATAGAGATGTATCGTTAGTAGTAAGAACTCGTCCTGAACCAAGAGGTGTTTGAACTTCATATATTCTTCCTTGAAGATTCCAAATCTATAGGATTCGTTGAAATCCTCTATTTCAAAGAAAGCAAAACCCCGACCGTTTTGACTTTCCCTGTGTTCAACATTATTGACAATTCCTGCAATCTTTACCGTCTTTCCTTTTAACTTTTCTGGCTGCTGGATGACCTTTTTCAGGTCAGCATTACATATGGACGCTACTTCATATTTGTAGTCGTTCAACGGATGACCAGAAATGTAGATTCCAATGACCTCTTTCTCTGCCTTTAGCTTTCTCATATTTCCCCATTCCGGGCAATTAGGCACATCGGGTTCAGGAAATTGCACGCTGCTTTCCTCACCGAAGAGGCTTACTTGAGTAGACAAGGATTGTTCTTGTTTCTTATGGGCATATTTGATCACCTTCTCGATGAAATTATGCGACTCTCCATTTTCTATATGAAAATATTGGGCTCTATGAATACCCGGGAAACAATCAAAAGCACCAGCATAGGCCAGACTTTCAAAAGATTTTTTATTGGCGGCCTTGAGGTCTATTCTAAAGGCAAGGTCGAATATGGACTTGTAGGTTCCTTTTTCCCTTCTGTTCTTGATAATGCTCTCCACGGCATGTACACCCACGTTCTTGATCGCCCCCATTCCGAAACGGATCGCGTCTTGCTCATTGACGGAAAACTCGTAGAAAGATTCATTTACATCAGGACCTAGCACGGAAAGCCCCATTCTTCTGCACTCATCCATATAGAAAGACACCTTGGTGATATCGTTCATGTTGTTAGAAAGTACGGAAGCCATGAACTCAGCTGGATAGTTCGCTTTGAGATAGGCGGTTTGATAGGCTACCCAGGCATAACATGTAGCATGGGACTTATTAAAAGCATATTTTGCAAAAGCTTCCCAATCCTTCCAGATCTTCTCTAGTTTTTCTTCTGGATGCCCGTTGTTTTTTGCGTTCTCAAAGAACTTTGGCTTCAGCTTGTCCAGTTCAGCTTGCTTTTTCTTACCCATGGCCTTCCGCAACCTGTCAGCTTCACCTCTGCTAAAATCAGCTAATTTTTGTGATAACAACATTACCTGCTCCTGATAAACGGTTATACCATAGGTTTCTGCCAGATGTTCTTCCATTTCCGGCAGATCGAAAGCTATTTCCTCACCACCGTGCTTCCTCTTGATGAACTGTGGGATGTATTCCATTGGTCCTGGCCGATAAAGCGCGTTCATCGCAATAAGGTCTTCAAACTTGTTAGGCTTTAAACTCTTTAGATGCGACTGCATCCCTTCAGATTCGTACTGGAAGATCCCTATCGTTTCGCCTCGTTGGAAAAGTTCATAGGTGTTCTCATCTGCCAAGGATAGTCTTTCAATGTCTATGTCCTTATCTCGTCTCGCTTTAATTATCTTAAGAGTGTCCTGGATCAGTGTCAAGGTCTTCAAGCCTAGAAAATCCATTTTCAACAGACCGGCATCTTCAACCACATTGTTGTCAAATTGCGTAAGATAGGTGGTCGTACCGTTGACCTTTGTCATATAGACCGGAACAAGGTCGCTCATCTTGTCTGGTGTTATGATCACTCCACAGGCATGAACTCCTATGTTCCTCAGATTGCCTTCTAGTATTTTAGCTTGCTGGAGTACTTCTGATGCTTCATCACCTTGATGAGCAATATCAATAAGCTGACAGACCTTTTCTACCTGGTCTTTGTGCAATACTTTATCCAGCCCTTTCTTCCCATCATCGATGAACCTGGCAAGGGAATATCCCTTGGGCATCATGTCAGGTACCAATTTAGCGAGTCGCTCAGCCTCTGGTATGGGAAGATCAAGAACACGAGCGGTGTCTTTTATCGCGGACTTGGTGGCCATTTTACCGTAAGTGATGATCTGAGCGACCTTATCAGCACCGTATTTATCCGTTACATATTGCATGACCTTTGATCGGCCGTAATCATCAAAATCAATATCTATATCCGGCATGCTGATCCGTTCAGGGTTAAGGAAACGCTCAAAAAGCAAATTATAAGCTATAGGGTCAATGTTAGTGATCCCCAGACAATAAGCTACGGCACTTCCCGCAGCCGAACCTCTTCCAGGACCCACAGATACGTTCATTTTCCTAGCTTCCCTGATCAGGTCTTCTACAATGAGGAAATAGCCTGGATAGCCTGTTCTTTGTATAACATCGAGCTCAAAGTCCAGTCGTTCCCTGATGGTATCCGTTATTTCTTCGTATCGCTGTTCAGCACCATCATATGTGATCTTCCTTAGGTAATCATTGGCAACCTGGACCTCAGTTTTACCTGGTGTTTTAAAATCATCGGGGATATCAAATTCTGGTAGAAGGATGTCTCGTTTCAGCTCAAAAGGCTGAACCTTATCAGCTACTTTCACGGTATTTGTAATGGCTTCTGGAATATCTGTGAACAGAGCTTTCATCTCAGCCGTTGATTTGAAATAATATTCATCATTAGGCATCTTGAACCTGTAACCTCTGCCAATTCCGCCTGGTGTTGCCTGTTTTTCCCCGTTCTTTACACAAAGGAGAATGTCATGGGCATTGGCGTTTTCCTTGTAAGTATAGTAGGTATTATTAGTAGCCACGATATCAATTGCATATTCGCGGGCGAAACGTATCAGCACTTCATTCGCCCGATCTTCATCTTCCTGTCCGTGTCGCATGATCTCTATGTACAGATCATCACCAAACTGCTCTTTCCACCATTCTAAGGCTTCTCTGGCTTGCTTTTCTCCTTCCTTCAATATCTTAGTGGCAATCTCTCCTTTCAGATTTCCTGTTAACACGATGAGGTCTTCCTTGTATTCTTGTAAGACGTTCTTATCTATTCGGGGTTCGTAATAATAACCTTCCACATAAGATATTGAGGAAAGTTTACATAGATTCTCGTAGCCGTTCTTGTTCTTGGCAAGCAATACCATTTGATGACCAATATCCTTTCTTGAGCGGTCATGTCTATCCTCGCAAATGTTGAACTCACTCCCGATGATGGGTTTGAAGGACTTTCCATCGGTACCCGCATTGACCTTATCAGCCGCCATCTGGAAATTAAACGCACCCATCATGTTTCCGTGATCGGTCATTGCTACGGCCGGCATATCGTTTTTATGCGCAACTTCCACCAGTTGATCAATGGACATCGTAGACTGTAAGCGAGAGAACTCAGAATGATTATGTAAATGGACGAATTGCTGATCATCTGAAAACTGTTCAGCAACGGTCGTCGCTCTAGCTTTATCTACCTCTTGTTCCTGTTGTTGTTTTATTCTTTTTGAAGCCGCTTTTAGGTTTATGTGCTCAAGGCCGATCAGCGTAAAAGGAGTGCTATTCTTCTCCTGGAAAAGGTCCAGATAATCCGCTGTTTGATGTAGTTCATCGGTTTTATAATGTCTTCTTCGGACGAGCTCTAAGAAACATCTTGTCGTAGCCTCGACATCCGCGGACGCATTATGCGCCTCCTGAAATTGTTCATCAAACAAGTGCTCGTGGAGTTCGCTGAGGTTTGGTAGCTTAAAACTACCGCCTTTACCACCAGGAAGTTGACAAAGTTGTGCCGTTTTTTCCGTACAAGTGTCCAGAACCGGTTTTTCCGTAAGCTCGGACTCTATTTCCCTTCGCAGGAACTCAGCACCGGTAACTTTGATATCAAAGTTTACGTTCTGACCAACGATAAAATCACATTGTTCAAGAGCCTCATTAAAGTGTGCAAGAGCCTCATTCAGCTCGACCCCTTTCTTATGTGCCAATGCTGTGGAAATGCCATGGACCTTTTCAGAATCAAAGGGGATATCGAAGTCATCAGGTCTGATGATAAACTCTCTTTGCTCTATAAGTTCACCCCATTTGCCATGGAGTTGCCATGCGATCTGAATGACACGAGGCCAATTTTTGAGGTCAGAGATAGGGGCATCCCATTTCTTAGGCAAACCGGTGGTTTCTGTGTCAAATATCAAGTACATAGCAAGGAAGGATTTAGGTTAACATCAAAGTTTAAAAATAGAAAATAATCTAAAAAAATACAGCCTTATCCAGCAACAGTTATGAACAAGTAGCAGCGAAAAAAGAAAAACAATATCAGCCTAAAAACTATAGGTGAATCCTGTGTAAATGGCTATGATGTAAGGTTGAAGGTCAGTTGTGGACGCATCAAAGGTGTTTAACTGGTATTTAAAGGTAGGTCGCAGATTGAAGTCCAGCTCATTACTGAGATCATAATCAAGGCCAAGACCTATATTGGTCATAAAACTAGTAGCATTAACATTGCTTAAGCTACCTATTCTTTCCGATGACCCTTCTGACCTTAAGAACAGCTCGTTCTCAGCTAAAAAAAGTGAGCTTACACCTGCATTTATCTCGACGCCAACCTTGCGGTCTACCAGTTTATAGGCTAATCCTATGGGAACTTCTATAAAGTTGAGCTGCTGTTCTAGTGATCCGTTCTGTGTAGGTGTTCTACCTAAACCTTCCACTTGTGATGATAATTCCTGAAAGGTAGAAGGTGATGTAACAAGAATGTTAGGGTTATTTTGATCAATATTAGAGCTTGCCAGATCTTGCCCCATATTCGTGTTAGCTGCTAGTACATTGCGGGTAGTAGAGCTGGTATTAAGCTGTTTAACACCTGAAATTATCTTCAGTCGTGAAGAAAGTTCATACCCCATATTGATGCCATAGGTTATGCTGATGTTGCTGGTCGTTCCGTTAGAGGCAAGGTCAGCACCTAAGCCGTTATTGCCGGAAAAACTCCCTGCAAAGACCGGAGATATCTCAGGATTGATAGACCATTTGCTCTTGTTTTCCTTCTTCCTTTCCTTATCGTCATCATTGGTAAGGTCATCTTTTTGATCATTTTGTGCGACTTGTTCAGTGTCATTTATGTCATCTTCATCATCGTTCTTTTCTGCGAGTCCAGCGTTGAGAAAGCCGGTTAGGTTTATTTCAGGCGGCGTTTTAAGTTCGTTAGGTATGAGGTCATAGGTGTCCTTACCTTTTAGATCAAATACTCCGAGGAAACTTTCTGTTCCGATATTTCCTACCGACGGATCGAAACTATTCACAAAGTTCTCTGTTGACCTAAAGACCTTTTCATGATTTGTACCGTTTCGTTCTTTCGCAATTTCTCTTGATGCCGATACCTTATCTGTAGAAGCAGCGTTGTTATCAACTAGATTTTCATTGAGCCTGTCAAGGTCTATGGCGAGGGCATTTTTTACCTTTTTTGAAACTGGAATATGCAGCATTTTCTCTGGCTGATGGTCAAAGTTAATGAGGTCAGCATTAGTAGGATCGCTTATAGTGGATCGCTGACCGATAATGCCCAGACCGATGATAACGGCAACTAAGGCAGCTACTCCAGCGGCTTTCCACCAGATAAGGATAGGTCTCTTACGCTTTTTCTTTTGCAGTCTGGCCTTGATGGCCTCCCAATTATCATCATGAGGCTGTTGATCAAGGTCCCTGAGCCTATCCTGAAAGAGCTTATCGATATGTTTTTTATCAGCCATTGTTAATTTTTAGACGCGATCTTTGTTCATGGGTTGCTTTTTGAACCTTGTCTTTTAAGATCTTTCTGCCTCTGGCAAGGTTAGATTTTGATGTTCCTTCAGATATATCAAGTTTCTCAGCGATCTCTTTATGTGAATAACCGTCCAGGACGTAAAGGTTGAAGACCATTCGATATCTATTAGGTAATTGCTGTACGGATTCTAATAAATATTGGAGTGAGATGTCCTCATTGTCTTCTACCACATCTTCCTGTTCACAAAGTTGGTCTTCATTGAACAGTTCATAGACATCATGCTTTCTATATCGAGCAAGCGCGGTATTGATCGTGATACGTTTGCACCATCCTTCAAAAGAGCCTTTGAACTTGAACTTATCTATATTATCGAATATCTTGATGAAGCTATCCTGCAGGTTGTCTTGTGCTTCCTGATAGTTTCTGGAATATTTTAGGCTAATGGAAAATAATTTTGTTGCCATCAGGTCATAGATCTTTCTTTGAGCTTTTATATCTCGTTTACAACAACCCTTGATGATGGCCTTCAGGTCCATGTTATTCGCTTTCTACCACCACGACATCTCTGTTAAGGTAAATTACTTCATTGTTCTGTACCTCTTGAAAGAACCTAAAAGTGAAATCAGATTGTCTTTCCACGGTATACTCCAGGTCTACCTGGCCTTCATTGATATCGGTAACGTTACAATCACCTTCATCTTGCAGTTTTGTGTTTATAGTCACAAGCACGTCATCTGCTCTTTCCACTATATTAAAATCAGAGAATTCGTGACAATTCGTTATCTTATCATAGGTAAGTGGTATATTGTAAGTTTCCTGAGCTACTAGAGTATCTGGGACCTCAGCATTAAGAACAGCAGCTCTCTGAACGATGTCCACATCAGATTCTTCGAGGCAACTCACGCAAAGCAAACTAACAATTATAGTTGCAAAGGCAATTCTCAAATTATTTTTCTTGTTCAAGCTCTTCTTCATTTTCACCTTTTATGGCCTTGGTTATCTTCGTTTCCAGTTCTTCCATCAATTCTGGATTGTCCAGTAATAGATTTTTGACGGCGTCTCTTCCCTGACCTAGCTTTGTGTCCTGATAACTGAACCAGGATCCGGCCTTTTTAATGATCTCATATTCCACACCTATATCTATGATCTCACCTACCTTTGAGATGCCTTCACCGTACATTATATCAAATTCCGCAGATTTGAACGGAGGTGCTATTTTATTCTTAACGACCTTTACCTTGGTTTTATTTCCCATTACTTCACTGTTGCTATTCTTTATTTGAGTAGAACGTCTGATATCCAATCGTACAGAGCAGTAGAACTTGAGAGCATTACCACCGGTGGTCGTTTCCGGATTACCGAACATTACGCCGATCTTTTCCCTTAACTGGTTGATAAACACAACCGTACATTGGGTTTTGCTTATCGAAGAGGTCAACTTTCTTAATGCCTGTGACATTAGCCTGGCGTGCAATCCCATCTTGGAATCGCCCATTTCGCCTTCTATTTCACTCTTAGGAGTTAAGGCTGCTACAGAGTCGACGATTACGATATCAATAGCACCAGAACGGATTAAATTATCAGCGATTTCCAGGGCTTGTTCTCCATTATCAGGTTGTGAAATGATCAAATTGTCGATATCAACACCTAAATTTTGCGCGTAATCACGGTCAAAGGCGTGTTCTGCATCTATAAAGGCAGCAATTCCACCTGATTTTTGGGCTTCTGCAATGGCGTGTAGCGTCAGTGTTGTCTTACCGGATGATTCTGGTCCAAATACCTCAACAACTCTTCCACGAGGGTAACCACCAACACCTAGTGCGATATCAAGACCTAGCGACCCAGATGGAATGGCATCTACGTCTTCTACTTGCTGGTCGCTCATTTTCATTACGGTTCCCTTTCCGTAGGTCTTATCCAATTTATTAAGCGTGAGCTGAAGGGCTTTGAGCTTTGCCTCTTTTTGATCTTGATTCTTTGCCATGGTCTTTTATTATTGATTCGACTTGTAAAAATAAGATAATTTCTGTAGAAATGAAGCGACCTTTGCGTTCAGTTAGTTTAAGCAAATGCTAAAAATCTTTAATTCTTTAAGCAGGTTAGCTCGTTTTTTTACTTTTGCTACACTAATAAGTATTGATATGGTCCAAATAACATCATTACCGCTTATTAGTAACAAACCCACGGCTTCTGTCGTGGGTTTTTATTTTTTTCCATTCGATTAATCTTTTATAGCTTAAATCGCCTCACAATAAAAAAAGCCACCTTTGTATGAAGTGGCTTTATACGAATCAAGATTTTATGATGCATCAGTTCTGTTGTCCTTCTATGGTAATATTATCAATGTGATAACGTGTGGTAGGGCCAGGATCTTCACCTTCGTACTTAAACCCTATTCTAACATTCTCACCAGCACAGGAAATGTTCACTGGACCTACGGGTTCAAAAGACCCAAAACCATCATCTCCTACTGGAATGCTTAGGTCCAGCAGCTCCCATTCTGTTGAAGTAACATCACCAGTATAGTTATTCGTAATATATATTTCCAGAATGGTACCATTGTCAAAGTTGGGCTGAATGTCCAATGAAAGCTCTTCTAAGGTTGTTGTGGAAAGGTCGATCTCTTCTGTTACGAGCCAGGATGTAAAAGTTTCCCCGGATTGGAAGCCAGATATCTGAGCATAGTTATTATTATCAAAGCTACCGATCACGTAATCTTGAGTCCCTACTACCTGAATGTTCTCCCAGCCAGATAATTGGCTTATTGAGTTAACATTTTCAAAATCCTGAGAATAAATGGTGTCAGGGCCGCCACTATCTCCATCGCATAATAAGAAATCAGGGTCACAACGTTCCTGGTCGAACACCAGATCGCTAGGGTCATTGATGATCAGGATGTACATATCATCAAAGAAGTTCCTGCTAAGAACAGCATTTATCCTTCCGGCATCAGTTGGCAGCTCTAATGACTTGAAGTCTGAGAAAGTACTTGTGCTAAGTATGGTAGAAGAGCCGGATAGGCAGCTCTCTAAAACTCGTTCACCGTCAAAATCATCCGTAGGTTCGTTGGCGAATGTCAAAA
Organism: uncultured Psychroflexus sp.; assembly: GCA_913056525.1. Classification (GTDB taxonomy): domain Bacteria; phylum Bacteroidota; class Bacteroidia; order Flavobacteriales; family Flavobacteriaceae; genus Psychroflexus. The sequence goes on along the minus strand of CAJXLO010000040.1, from coordinate 1,218 downwards.
CCTCGTCTTCTAAAACACTTGATCTTGGAAACTGTACAGATGGCAAGCTGATAAAAAGATTCTCAAGCTCATCCGAAAAATCCTGCATTGTCACTTCCAAAGGGACGATATCTTCTGTTACATTGTCCCGTAATACGGTCTCGCTCAGAAAACTCTCTGGTAATGCTTCTACCTCATTCCCAGACTGTATACCCAATGATACGACTCCACTGTCAGTACCTACGGTTAGTCCATCAAGTTTTACGTACACTTTCCTCCCAAAGTTATATTGACCGAAAAGAGGGCTTGAATCTATGAGAATTCTGATACCTGCTGTGGGGTTTTCTGGTTTGTTCTGAATAACCAATTCTTCGAAGAAATTACCACCTTCATCACTTGAAACGACGTAGCCTGTAAAGTAGGCGTCGGTTTCTTCATAAGTAAATGTCTCATCACCCTCCAAGGTTGCCTGCTCTAGCTGATCTAAGACAGAAGACAAAGGGACTTCTGTTCCTTCAATTTCTGGAGATTCTCCAGCATCTCTAGGAGGTTCGAAGTCATCATCTTCAACGCAAGATGTAATCACAAAGGCTAAAAGAATTAATGAAAACAACTTGCTAAAATTGATATTTTTCATGGTAAGTAAATTTAATTGAGTCATAATTGTTTAATTGAAATAAGTTTAAAACCTGATATAAAAGTTAATATAATACGTCGTTCCTCTTCCATAGAAGTAACGGTTGCCAAAAAGCGGTCCGTTTTCTCTTGTTAAATCTTCGGTGCGATTTTGAAAATTAGCTCTTCTGGACTGCTCAAATCCACCAGACCTGAAGACTTCGTCCAATAAATTGTTGATCACCGCAAAGAAGCCGATATAATATTCGCCTACTTTCCAGGATTTCCCACCTATGGCGTTCATCAACATATAATCGCCCATATCCTCTTGTGCCAGAATTTGCCTGGCCGTAGCTTCATCATAATCATTAAAAGGTATACCATCGCGGTCAAGGACGAAATTATCAGAACGAGCAAGTCCACTCGCTCCCACAAAGTTATCATAAAAAAAGTTAGAAGTAACACCTACGAACCAGTACTTGGGATCACGATATTCAAAACCGATCTGATAGGCTTGTTGAGGACCATTGGATAATCGGACGTCTTCCAGTGCGGTCTTCCCATCGCCAAATCTTATTTTTTGACCAGGGAAATCCTGACTGGTCAAATAAAGATCGGGATTGT
>CAJXLO010000039.1 GCA_913056525.1 uncultured Psychroflexus sp. | reverse complement strand
GCGATGACCATTTGCGCAATGCTATCGCCGTTCTCAATCGTAAATTCTTCTTGAGATAAATTGATCAAAATCACTCCGATTTCCCCCCGATAATCAGAATCGATCGTTCCCGGCGCATTGAGAACCGTGATGCCTTTTTTTAGTGCCAAACCGCTACGCGGACGAATTTGTGCTTCATAGCGCGTAGGTAATTCCAGAAACAGTCCTGTTTTTACTAACTGACGTTCCATAGGTTGCAATTTTATTTCTTCCGATAATTTTGCTCTCAGATCAAACCCGGCAGATTCTTCAGTGGCATATTCCGGTAGCGGATGATCAGATTGATTGATAATTCTAATTTTTTGCATTTATTTTGATTTAGTGTTGATGATCTGTTTGATTTCTTTTGCTTCTTGCTGATAAAATATAGCTCCCAAAATAACAAAAAGTAATATTCCCCAGAGCCATTGACTTTCTAAATAATAGAAATGTAAAGCAGCTAAAGCGGTAGTTATAAAGATGTAAAGGATCAACTTTGTTTGAGCATAAGGTATTTTGTAATATTTTCTGCTGAAAAGGTAAGACAAGATAACCATAGAACCATAAGCCACTAATGTAGCAAAAGCCGATGCATAATAGCCATATATTGGAATAAAGATAAAGTTGATCAGCAGTGTAAGTGCTGCGCCTATTCCAGAGATGATCGCGCCAAAATAAGTCCGGTCGGTCACTTTATACCAGACGGATAAATTGTGATAAATGCCCAAGCATAGATTGGCTAAGAGAATGATCGGCACGATCTGTATAGCTTCATAATAACCTTCGCTTCTGATCAATAATCGCTTCAGCCATTCTATGTTGATGATCACAAACAGCAAGATCAGGCAACCGGCGATCACAAAGTATTTGGTGATCTGTGCATACGTTCTCTTTGGATCCTTAGCGGTAGATTGTTTAAAGAAAAACGGTTCGATCCCTAAGCGAAAAGCGGTGGCAAATAGGGTCATGAACATGGCTAACTTGTAGCAAGCTGCATATTTTCCCACTTCTTCCTGAGCGATGTCTTGCGGTAATAGATAATTAAGTAAAATTTTATCTAATGTTTCATTGACGGTAAAAGCCAATCCGGCTACTAAAACCGGCCATGAATAGCCTAGCATTTTTTTAACAAGTGCTTTATCCAGTTGGAAATTCAGATTTCTGTAAAACGGCAGCATCAACAAAAAAGTAAATGCGCTGGCTATAAAGACCGATAAGAAGACATAATAGATCAAATCATCGGGTTTATAGTAGGGTTCTAGAGCCGGAATCCATTTGATCAAATTCTCGAAGTAAAGCAGAAACAGGATGTTCAAACCTAAATTCAAGGCAACATTTAAGATCTTGATAATAGAAAATCGTATAGGTTTTTCTTCTGCACGGAGAAAGGCAAAGGGAATGACGCAAAGCGCATCCAGAAACAAAATACCACAAACCAACTGGATGATCTTAACCGGAATATCCGTTAGATCGCTGATCGTATTTTGATTCAAAAGCAATAGGATCAGAAATAGGCTACTTGACAGAACCAATGTCCAGGCGCTGGTATTTTTTACTTTTTGGGGATCACGCTCTTTCGTAAAGAACCGGAAAAAAGCGGTTTCCATGCCATAGGATAAAATGATGTTTAGAATGATGATGTAGGAGAACACGAGAGAGATGATGCCGTAGTCGCTTTCTTCAAAAACATCGGTATAAAGCGGCACCAGTAAAAAATTGAGCATCCTGGGCAATACCGTTGCGATCCCGTAGATGAATGTTTGCTGGAAAAGTCGCTTATAAACGTTCAATAGCTAGATTTAAAATAGCCGTAAAGGTAATGACTTTGGCAAGCTTTGCCAATGTGGTCTCTTTTCGTCAATGTTGGAAAATGAGGACAAGTTCAAAACCACCTTTTTTCTTAAGAGATATCGTCGTTTGCGGAGAGGAAAAGACTATTACATTATTCCATTTTGGCCTATGCTGAACAATCGTAAAAGTGCATATTAACAGCCAGGTCTGGTTTGTTTTTTGTTTTCATTCGCTTTTAGAACTTATAGCGATAACGCCTCAAAAAAACAAAAGGTCTACAACTAATGATTACTTTTACATAAATCTATTTGTAGGTATTTGTATTTTATTTTTAGCCTATAAAATTTGTAAGCTTATTACACCTTTATTTATTGACATTCAATTTATACTAATATAAACGCACTGCCACCGCTCGTTTGTAACGAGTGCTTTTCAAGAAGGATTATTTCATGATCCCGTTTTTGGTGATCTGGAGCAAGCATGAAAATCCACGGCTTTGCAAGCCTTGGTTTATTTATTTTTATCCACTTATGAAAACTTACTGTTTTCAACGTTCCTAAAAATAAAAAACCCATTCCGATAAAAATCGAAATGGATTTTCTTTTGCAGAGAGGAAGGGATTCGAACCCTCGATTCCGCTACAAACGGAATACACACTTTCCAGGCGTGCGCCTTCGACCGCTCGGCCACCTCTCTATTAGATCACAAAAATAGGTTCTCTTGGCTAAACCTCAAAATTTATCAATGGCTTATTTCGCCACGCAAGGAAGTTTCGAACAAGGTCTTCATCACATCTGGCGTCAGGTTTTTTGTCAAAAGGAACATCAGTTTGGCTAACGCAGATTCCGTCGTAATATCCTTTCCGGAGATCATTCCCATTTGCCGTAATTGTTCACTGGTTTCATATTTGCCCATTACCACACTGCCACCTAAACATTGGGTGACGTTCACCACGGCCACACCTTTGTCTATCATGGAGCGCAAAAGGTCTATGAACCAGCGGTCCGTCTTGGTGTTCCCACTGCCAAAGGTTTCTAAGATAACGCCCTGTAGATCGGGAACTAAGAGCATGTTCTTCATCACCTGTTCCGTGATGCCCGGAAATACCTTTAAGATCATGATGTTCTCCTCGAGTTCCTTATGAACGGTGAACTTCTTCTTGGCCGGCGCACGATACAATGCCGAATGGTCGATGATCAGGTCAACGCCAGATTCCGCCAGAGCCGGATAATTGGCCGATTCAAAGGCCTCAAAATGATCGGCGTTCACCTTGGTCGTGCGGTTCGCCCGATACAGTTTGTATTCAAAGTACAAGCCAACTTCCCGTATCACCGGTTTACCTTTTGCTTTCAGACCGGCGAACTGGATGCTCGTGATGAGATTTTCCTTGGCATCGGTGCGAAGGTCTCCTATGGGCAATTGCGATCCAGTGAAGATGACCGGTTTTTGGAGGTTTTCAAACATAAAAGATAGCGCCGATGCCGTAAAGGACATCGTATCGCTGCCATGTAAGACCACAAATCCATCATAATCCTCATAATTGGCCTCGATGATACAGGCCAGTTCCACATAAGAACTGGGTGTCATATCAGACGAATCTAAAATGCGCGACATGCCAATGGTATCAACTTCATGGTCCAGCAATCTGATCTCTGGCACATAAGACATCAGGTTGTCAAAATCAAAAGGACGCAAACTTCCGGTTTCGGCATCTTTCATCATCCCGATCGTGCCGCCGGTATAAATGATCAATACGCGAGAACGTTGTGCGAACTTATCCATGATTAAAAACTGATAATGCGTTCTTTGTGGTGATATTGGCCACTTCTTCCATCGGCAAGCCCCAAATATCCGCTAATTTCCTGGCAATATAGGTCAAATAAGCAGATTCATTCCGTTTACCTCGCTTTGGTGCCGGTGCCAAATAAGGAGCGTCCGTTTCCAGGACAATATGTTGCGGGTCCACATTCCTGATCACCTTGTCCAATCCGGCGTTTTTAAAGGTGACTACACCGCCAATGCCGAGATAGAACCCCAGATCAATAGCTCTTTTCGCCTGATCGGAATTACCGGTAAAACAATGAAAAATACCATAAAGTTGATCATCATTTTCCTGTTCTAATACAGCAAATACCTCATCAAAGGCCGCACGGCAGTGAATAACGATGGGCAATTTATACGCCTTGGCCCAACGGATCTGTTGTCGAAAAGCGTCTACCTGTTGATCTTGATATTTTTGCTCCCAATACAGGTCGATACCGATCTCACCGACTGCGCAGGGCGTTTCCGTTTCCAGCCGATATTTGACATGTTCAAGTTCAGCTTCGTAGTTCTCATCCACCGATCCGGGATGCAATCCGGCCATCAGATAAACCTGCTCTGGATAAGCCGATCGGAGGTTATGCATACGTTGCGTGTAAGCACTATCGATCGATGGGATGTAGAAACGCTCAATTCCCTGTTTCAGGGCACTTTGAACCACTTCGTCCTGATCTTCATCAAACTGTTCTACATAAAGATGGGTATGCGTATCGATTAAATTCATAGGCCAAAAAATAGAATTACCAAAAAAACAATAATTGTCATCAATAGCCAAGTTTAATTGGCGTATTATCATTTTAAAGCTTGATTTTATTTAAAGTCCGCCACCGCCCGATTACTTCGATAAGCTTAGCACAAGTGTATCGGGAGATAAATGATCTTAAATCTAAAAAGATTGAACTTATTTAAGGTAAGGATAATAGTCTTTTATCTACTATCTAAAAACTGTCACGCCAAAGGCGTGATTTAAAATTTCATCACTCGCTTCTCGATACAATTCCGTTTCGCGGAATCACTCGAAGCTCGCTGGAAACAAATTCAAAACTTGTCACGCCTTAGCGTGATTCAAAATTTCATAAGCGGTCAACCCTATTTAGGGAAGGTCAAAGGTCAAAGGTCAGTGATCTAATATCTAAAATCTAAAACCTATCTTTGCTAAAAAATCTCCATGTCGTCTTTAGCCAAGTTCTTAGCGTCAAAAAAATATATAAGCATTCCACTGACCTTAACGGATACGCATCATCTGGAATTAGATTGTTCGATCAATGATCAACCCGGCAAGTTCATATTGGATACTGGCGCTTCCAGCTCCTGCGTGGATCCCGGACAGATAGACTATTTTAAGTTGTTCGCTGAAGATAGCGAAGTAAAAGCGGCCGGCGCCGGAGCCATCAACATGCAAACCCAAGTATCAACGGATAACAGCTTAGCTATCGGCGAATGGGACGTCGATGATGCACAATTGGTCATTTTCGACCTGAGCCATGTCAATGAAGCTTTAGAACAACACAATGCGGCTAAGGTCCATGGCATTATAGGGGCAGATATTCTCCAGGAAGCCGACGCCATCATTGATTATAACAAGGAAAAGTTGTATTTGAAAACCTAAAAAAAACAGCTCATCGGCCGATGAGCTGTTCTTATGGTAAAATACTTGTAGCGGTAAAAACGTATCGCCCTACAATTCTAAAGCTTGCCTGGCATCACCTTCCATCAGTTCATTCAATGGATCTTCTAAGCATTCTTTGACCTTTACTAAGAAACCTACGGATTCTTTACCATCTATGATTCTATGATCGTAGGATAAGGCAACATACATCATCGGTCGGATCTCTACTTTACCATCAATCGCCATTGGTCTTTCTACGATATTGTGCATCCCGAGTATTCCACTTTGAGGTGGATTGATGATCGGCGTAGAGAGCATGGAGCCAAAAACGCCACCATTTGAGATGGTGAAGGTACCGCCGGTCATTTCATCTACGGTAATTTGGCCATCTCTGGCTCTTGTTGCTAAACGCTTCACTTCAGCCTCAATACCTCTAAAACTGTAATTCTCAGCATTTCTGATAACCGGCACCATTAAGCCTTTAGGGCCGGAAACCGCGATGCTGATATCTTTATATTCGTAGGTGATCATATGGTCGCCATCTATCATACTGTTGACTGCCGGGAATTCATCCAGCGCTTTGATCACAGCTAAGGTAAAGAAGGACATGAAGCCCAAGCTCACACCGTGTTTCTCTTTAAAGGTGTCTTTATATTCTTTACGCAGGTCAAAAATTGGCTTCATATCTACTTCGTTGAAAGTAGTCAGCATGGCTGTTTCATTCTTAGCATCAACTAAACGCTGGGCTACTCTACGGCGAAGCATGGACATCTTCTTCGTAGAAGTGCCTCTTTTGCCGGGTCCTGGCGTTCCCATGGACGCTTTTCCTTCAGCTTTTACAGCATCGTCTTTAGTGATCCTGCCATCTCTTCCGCTCCCTTTCACATCGGAAGACGGAACGTTCTTTTCATCTAATATCTTCTTAGCGGCCGGTGATGGTGTTCCGCTGGCATAGGTTTTATCTGCTGCCGGCTCAGATTGCTCTTCGGCCTTAGGTTCTTCGGTTTTAGGTTGTTCTTCGGCTTTTGGAGCTTCTTTATCAGCTTCATCGCTTTTATCTTCCGTTTCTTTATTATCTGCCTCGTCAGCAGGTTGCTCCGCATCGGTATCGATGAGACAAACTACTTCACCTACTTCCACCACATCGCCTTCTTCAGCTTTTAGGGTAACGATCCCGGCTGCCTCCGCTGGAAGTTCTAATGTGGCTTTATCACTATCTACTTCAGCGATGGTCTGGTCTTTTTCCACATAATCGCCGTCGCTAACCAGCCATTCTGCTATTTCTACTTCGCTTATGGATTCTCCCGGTGAAGGAACTTTCATTTCTAGGGCCATAGTTCTTATTATTTAGAGTCGTTTTTTGATTTAAAGTTCTTGAATACATCATCAATTACTGCCTGATGTCTTTTTTTGAATAGACTTACACTACCGGCTGCCGGCGATCCATAGAAATCTCTGCTGCAAACTCTGAAATCTTTAGCCTTAGGATAGTGTAATAGTAAATTTGTATAAGCGCCCATATTCCTGGGTTCCTCCTGCGCCCATATGACCTCATCAGCGTTTTTATATTTACCTATGAGCTCATTCATTTGATCGATAGGTAAGGGGAAGAGCTGTTCTAATCTTATGATAGCGATCTCTTTTATACCGCGCTTTTCTTTTTCTTCTAAAAGGTCATAATAGAATTTACCCTGGCATAAAACCACGGCCTTTGAATTTTTAAAAGTGGCGTCATCATCATCTATTATAGGCTGAAACTTACCGTTTGCCAGATCTTCTTTTGTTGATATAACTTTAGGGTGTCTTAACAGGCTCTTTGGGGTAAAGACGATCAGGGGCTTTCTGAAGTTGGCCTTTTGTTGACGTCTTAGCAGGTGAAAGAAATTCGCCGGTGTGGTCACATTGGCCACATACATATTATCTCTGGCGCATAGCTGCAGATACCTTTCCATCCGGGCAGATGAGTGTTCAGAACCCTGACCTTCGTAGCCATGTGGTAATAAAAGGACAAGAGCATTTTGCACCTTCCATTTATCTTCAGCTGATGAGATATACTGATCGATAATGATTTGCGCGCCGTTGCTAAAATCACCAAACTGTGCTTCCCAAACATTAAGGGTCTTTGGGCTGGCCATGGCATAGCCGTATTCATAACCCATTACGCCGTATTCCGATAGGCTGGAATTGTAGAGTTGAAGCTTACCTTTTGCATCTATTTGGTTAAGCGGCACATATTCTTCTTCACTGGCTTCCACTTTTAGCACACCGTGGCGATGAGAGAACGTTCCACGTTCAGAGTCCTGACCGGTCAATCTAACATTATGACCTTCCTGCATCAAAGTGCCGTAGGCGAGCAATTCGCCCATGGCCCAATCCAGCTTATTATCTTCAAAATACATTTTATGTCTTGCCTTGATCAACTTCGCCACCTTACGCATAAAGTTCTTATCATCAGGGATATTGGTCATCTTCTCAGCGATATCGGACAACTTGTCAAGGTCAAAGGAAGTATCAATATCTTCTAACATATCATTTTGATCAGCGGTGCCAATGCCTTCCCATTCTTCTTGAAGAATAGGTGTTAAAAAGGCTTTCTGGTCTTTTTTAGAATCGTCCAGACTATTGCTCAGGTCTTCCTTGTATTCTTCTTCCAGCTTTTTAACGTAATCCGCATCGATGATCTTTTCTTCTTTTAGCTGATCCACGTAGATATCTCTTACGCTGTCGTGCTTGGATATCGCTTTGTAAAGCTTAGGCTGGGTAAATCTGGGCTCATCCCCTTCGTTATGACCATATTTCCTGTAGCCTAACAGGTCGATAAAGACATCGCTATTGAATTCCATACGATAGGCCAGTGCAAAATTGATCGCGTGGACCACAGCTTCAGCGTCATCTGCATTGACGTGCAATACGGGCGAAAGCGTTACTTTTCCTACATCCGTACAATAGGTCGAGGATCGACCGTCCAGATAGTTCGTTGTGAACCCTATTTGATTGTTTACTACGATGTGAATCGTGCCACCCGTTCTAAACCCATCTAATTTGGCCATTTGTACCACTTCATAAACGGTACCCTGAGCGGAGATAGCGGCATCTCCGTGGATGATGATGGGTAAAACGCTAGCTTCATTACCATCGTGATGGTCTTCTAATTTAGCGCGGGTAATCCCTTCTACGATGCCTCCCACGGCTTCTAAGTGAGATGGATTAGGTGCTAAGTTCAGGTTGATGGTCTTGTCTTTATCGGTTTTCCGCTTACTGCTCCACCCTAAATGATATTTTACATCACCATCAAAACCATCGGTTTCATATTCTTTACCGGCGAATTCATTGAATATTTCCTTGGTGTTCTTGCCAAATATATTAGCAAGTGTGTTCAATCTTCCGCGATGCGCCATGCCCAGGACAAAATCTTCTACGCCATTATCAGCGGCATTCTCTATCAATGCATCTAATGCCGGGATCAAACTTTCACCGCCTTCCAGAGAAAATCTTTTTTGACCTACGTATTGTTTATGGAGAAAGCTTTCAAAGGATACGGCTTCGTTGAGCTTTCTAAGGATATGTTTTTTCTCAGCTTCATCAAACTGGGGTTGATTCTCATTCTTATAGATAAAGTCCTGTATCCATTCCACCTTTTCTGGCTTCCTGATATAGGCGTATTCTACACCGATAGAATAACAGAAGACATTGTTCAGGAATTCTATGATCCTTTTTAAACTAGCCTTTCCTATACCTAAGAGCTCACCGGCCTCGAATTCTTTCTCCAGGTCCTCATCCTGTAGGCCAAAGTTTTCCTTATGTAATTTTGGTTCGTAGTTCCTGCGTTCGCGTACCGGATTGGTTTTTGTAAATAAATGCCCGCGTTGACGATAACCGTTGATCAGGTTGATCACCTGGAATTCCTTGCGCACATCTTCCGGGACTTCCTGTGGTTCAGGCTGAGTGGAAGCTTCCTGACCATTGGACTCGACCCTTTGGTCAACTACAGTGACCGCTTCTTCTTTTCCAAAGTCAAAACCCTGAAAGAAAGCGCGCCAGCTCGGCTCTACCTGATCGGGATTGATCAGGTAATCGTTGTAGAGTTCATTAAGTTGTGAGGGATGTATCGTATTAAGAAATGAATATTTATCCATAATATAGAAAAGCATCTAAGATGATTACAAAATTACAACTTATGTTCCTAATTAAGCTTTGTTGATAATGATTTTGTGTTTTTAAACTCATTATTAACATATTGGGCTTAGCTGACTCTGGTGATCAGTTCCCGGCCGATGCTCTTTAAAAGCTGATATTGCTCCATACCGATACCGCATTTATCCAGTTCCAGAAAAGCCTGGTCAGAGTAGTTCTGTATTTCTTTCAGACAGGCATCGGCGGCACCGGATTGACGGAAGATCTTCTGTGTGGTAGCGATCTTATGGGACGGATCGTTAGGGTGGATAGTAAACAGGTGGCAAAGTTGGTTAGCGTCTTTTTTATCAGCCAGTTCCAGCGCTTTGCAATACAGATAGGTCTTTTTGTTCTCTATGATATCACCCCCTATTTTTTTTCCAAGTTCAGATTCATCACCAAAGGTATCTAGATAATCATCCTGCATCTGGAAGGCCAGTCCTAATCGTTCCCCGAACTTGTAGATCGCTTTTTGCTGATCTTCGTTCGCGCCGCCGATGATCGCGCCGATCTCGAGCGCACAACCGACCAGAACGGCCGTCTTGAAACGGATCATTTGGAGGTAATCCTGCATTTCCACTTTTTCCTGTGCTTCAAAATCTACATCCAACTGTTGACCTTCGCATATTTTGAGGCAGATATCGGTAAATCTTTTCATGGATTGCTCATACGTGGTTCCCGTATATTCTTTTAAATATTGATAAGCTAATATCAACATGGCATCACCAGAAAGGATACCCGTATTGACATCCCATTTTTCATGCACAGTGGTTTGCCCACGGCGAATGGAGGCATCATCCATTATGTCGTCATGAACTAAGGTGAAATTATGAAAAACCTCGATGGTCAAAGCTGCGGGAAGTGCCTGTTTAGATCTACCGCTATAACCTTCAGCAGCGATCAGGGTCAAAATAGGACGTAATCGCTTTCCACCCATGCTACAGATGTAAGCTATGGGTTCATAAAGGTTTTCCGGCTTTTCCCGGGGAAGGTTTTTTTGTAGGAAATCTTCAAAAGCGGCTTTGTGATCAGCGATATGTTCCATGCGATAATTTTGCAACGAAAATAGCGAATTGCAGATAATTGCCACGATGCCAATAAAAGTTTAGACCGATTCTATTTCCTTTCCGATCATTTTCAAGGCACCACCTTCTGGACCAGTTGTAAAGGCTCATTCGGAAGGCGTTCATCATCTGTAAAAACCAACGCTCAATGCGGTAAACAGAAAAGTGACGATAAGCGATAAGCTGATATAAATGCTACCCAGAAGAAGGAACTTCAAAACCGTTTTAAAATATCCTTGCGCATAGAACTTTCTCATCGCCAGGACATGATAGACCAAAAAGACTATGAAGGCCACGCTGATGACCACATCATCAAGAATGTTCTGCAGCACAAGCCCCAGGAACAGCATGAGCATGAAAACGCTTTGCTGATAGAAATTAAACACCAGATGTTCAGTATAAGATAAGTTTCTTCTTATGTATACCAAACTACTGAACAAAGTGAACACCGGAAGGAAAAAGAATATGAAGAAAGGGAATTTAGGCAGCAGGAACCTCACAAAATTAGCGGGCTGTTTCTCGATCTCTGCTGCGCTAAGCACATAGCGATATTTGACCCAATTGGAAAAAGTGTCTTTAATGTCCAGCGCTTTACGGGTTTTCTCATAAGTTTGATAACCATTCTTCTTAAAATAACGATAAAGGTCTACATCCTTTTGGACGTTTTTTCTGATGGTATCCTTTTCTGGAGTGGTACCAGTCCTTTCTGTGGTGTCTTTTTGGGTTAATACCATTCCCGGAAGCGAGATGTCATTGTTGTCATCTACGGCTAAGGAATCCACGCTCATCTCGTTATCCGTGGGGCTATCAGGACGATCGTTCTGGAACCGGTACATGGCCTCATAAGGTAAAAGCCAACTCACCAATAAAAAGAAAACCACAGCCATGAAGATAAAGAAACGAAAAGGATTAACATATTTTACTCGTTTGCCGGCCACGTATTCCCGGGCAATCTTTCCGGGTGATGTGATGATCGCCTTAAAACTCTGCTGGACACGGGAATCATAAGCGAACATCGTGGCAAGGAACTCACGGACAAGGTCTGCCAGGTTCAGTTTTTTCTTAGAGTTCCGCTGACCACATCTAGGGCAAAACCTATCAAATCTTCCCAGGGAATAACCACAGTTCATACATTTACTTTGGCTATACTTATTAAAGTTCCTGACCTTTTTCTTTCTTTGTTGAATCCAGAAACCTCTGATATTGATCATTTCCTTGTTGTTTCTTAGTAATTATCCCATTTTGATATTTTGATATCTGGGCCAAAACTTTATCGATATTGTAAAAAGCATTCAAACGATATTCAAAATAACCTTAGGTCTTAAAGCTATATGCGATAAATTTTGTAAATTTAAACAATTAATTATTTAGTATATGTCAATAGCACCACCATTCAATCTAACAAGATGGATAGAAGAAAATCGAGATCTTCTCAAGCCGCCGGTAGGGAACAAGAACCTCTATAAGGAAGCGGGCGATTATATCGTTATGATCGTAGGTGGACCCAATGCCAGAAAAGATTATCATTACAATGAAACCGAAGAGCTGTTCTATCAATTAGAAGGCGAGATAGAGGTCCACGTTCAGGAAGATGGCCATAAGAAGACCATGAAGCTAGGCGCAGGCGATATATATCTGCATCCGGCCAAAGTTCCGCACTCGCCGGTCAGGAAAGAGAATTCCATAGGATTAGTAGTAGAAAGGAAAAGAAAAGACCTTCCTATTAACGATGGCCTGCTATGGTATTGTGACAATTGTAACCATAAGCTCCATGAGGTCTATTTTCCATTAAATGACATCGAAAAGGATTTCCTGAAACACTTTAAGGATTTTTATAGCGATGAGGACCTGAGAACATGTGATAATTGCGGAACGGTCATGCCCGTGGACGAACGATTTACCGCTGATTAGAATGTTGTTTGTCAAGTTGCGGTAAAGGTCAGCTGGAAGTACTTTTCAGCTGATCTTTTTGTATGGGACAAGCCTATTTCTTACGATCAAAAAAGTATCGGTGGTAAACGCGATTACAAAATAAACACATTTCCAGACCGATGATCATCTGATTTGATAAAAGGAGGCTTTGTTCAATTTTTAATACATTCGCATTTTATAATTGAACATTTAAAAATAAAACAAATACTTATGGCTCAAATCCAGGAAAAATATGGAGTTAATAAAGCACTTGAAGCGCTAAAGGTAGATCGTGACACAAAAGGCACCTCTTTTGGTGGCGAACTGTTCGGTAACGGCGCAAAAATAGATTCCTTCTCGCCTGTGGACGGAGAAAAGTTAGGAACGGTAGCTTCCACCAGCTCATCTGATTATGAAAAGGTCATATCCTCTGCTGATGCTGCCTTCACGGAATGGCGCAAATGGCCAGCACCTCAGCGCGGTGAGGTCGTAAGACAATTCAATGATGAGCTAAGAAGATTAAAGCCCGAACTGGGCAAGCTCGTGTCCTATGAGATGGGAAAATCCTATCAGGAAGGTTTGGGAGAAGTTCAGGAAATGATAGATATCTGCGATTTTGCGGTAGGTCTATCCCGTCAATTACACGGATTAACCATGCACAGTGAACGTCCGGGACACCGGATGTACGAACAATGGCATCCCTTAGGCGTGGTAGGTGTGATCTCGGCCTTTAACTTTCCCGTGGCCGTTTGGTCGTGGAACACAGCTATCGCCTGGGTTTGTGGGAATGCTTGTATCTGGAAGGGATCGGAGAAGACACCCCTTACGTCCATCGCATGTCAAAAGATCGCCAGCAGGGTCTTTGAAAAGAACGGGGTTCCGCGTGGCGTGAGCAGTCTGATCACCGGCGATGCCAAAGTAGGCGAACTGATGACGACCGATCATCGCGTAAAACTCGTATCTGCTACCGGTTCCATCAGAATGGGTAAGGCCGTTGCACAGACCGTGGCTAAAAGATTAGGCAAGTCCCTTCTGGAACTTGGCGGTAACAATGCCATCATCATCACCCCGAACGCTGATATCAAGAACACGGTTATCGGAGCGGTCTTTGGTGCGGTAGGTACATGTGGACAGCGTTGCACTTCCACGAGAAGACTGATCATCCACGAGGAGGTCTACGACCAGGTCAAAGATGCACTGGTCGATGCCTACAAGCAGCTCAGGATAGGTAATCCACTGGATGAGAACAATCACGTAGGACCGTTGATCGATAAGGATTCCGTTGATAACTATCGCAAAGCACTGGAAAAAGTAAAAGCAGAAGGCGGTAATGTACTTGTAGAAGGCGATGTGCTCACCGGCGAAGGTTATGAAAGCGGATGTTATGTAAAGCCAGCGATCGCCGAAGCAGAGAACCATTTTGATATCGTACAGGAAGAAACCTTTGGCCCAATTCTATATTTGATAAAATATTCAGGAGAGATCCAGAACGCTATTGAAAAACAGAACGGTGTCGTTCAGGGTCTATCTTCGGCCTTGATGTCCACGAACCTTAGAGAGGCTGAGCAATTCCTATCTGCCGAAGGATCGGATTGTGGTATAGCCAATGTCAACATCGGGACCAGCGGTGCGGAGATCGGTGGTGCTTTTGGCGGTGAAAAAGAAACCGGTGGCGGCAGAGAGTCCGGATCAGATGCCTGGAAAGCTTATATGAGAAGACAGACCACAACGATCAATTACACCAAGGAGATTCCTCTGGCACAAGGGATCAAGTTCGACCTGTAAGGTACAGGTCTGTACATTCTTGCCTTTGTTTTGTGTTAAATTTATTATCAGATATAGTAAATGATTGATAGGGGTTTGATTAGCTTAAAAAAACATTTTACTTTGCAATGTTAAATTGGTTTAACATAAGGCTGGCTAAAAATTACAGCTGATTAATATAGTGAAGATGAAATCAACAACGGCAGCGATAACAGCTGTAGGTGGCTATGTTCCTGAAGATGTTCTGTCTAATCAAGACCTGGAAAAAATGGTGGAAACCACGGATGAATGGATCACAACACGAACAGGTATAAAAGAAAGACGTATCTTAAAGGACAAGGATAAAGGTTCTTCTTATTTAGGGGTCAAAGCATCGGAGGAGCTGATCAATAAAAGCGGTGTGGACCCGGAAAGCATAGATATGGTAATATTCGCAACGGCCACACCGGATATGCCTGTTGCGGCATCGGCTTCTTATCTGGCAACGAAGATAGGAGCTAAGAACGCCTTTTCCTACGACCTGATGGCCGCTTGTTCCAGTTTTTTGTACGGGATGTCCACCGCATCTGCTTACATAGAATCCGGAAGATATAAGAAGGTGCTTCTGGTAGGAGCCGATAAGATGTCCTCGATCATCGACTATCAGGATAGAGCAACCTGCATCATCTTTGGCGATGGAGGCGGAGCAGTTCTCTTTGAACCAGATGAAGAAGGAATGGGTTTACAGGATGAAATATTAAGGACGGATGGCAACGGTAGGGATTTCCTGAAGATCGATGCTGGAGGTTCCATCATGCCAGCGAGCCATAAGACCGTAGATGAACGTAAGCATTATGTTTTTCAGGACGGTAGGACCGTTTTTAAGTTTGCCGTTTCCAATATGGCCGGTGTTTCTGAACAGATCATGAAACGCAACGAGCTCTCAGCAGCATCCGTAGACCATCTGGTTGCGCATCAGGCGAACAAACGTATAGTAGGAGCCACCGCGGCCAGAATGAACCTGGAGCCGGAAAAGGTGCTGATGAACATCCAAAGGTATGGGAACACGACATCTGCCACCTTGCCTTTATTGCTCAGCGACTATGAGTCAAAATTAAAAAAGGGAGATAATATCATATTTGCTACCTTTGGCGGCGGATTCACCTGGGGATCGATTTATTTAAAATGGGCTTATAATAGCAATTAAAATCATAGAAAATGGAGTTAAAACAAATACAGAACCTGATCAAGTTCGTAGCCAAATCAGGCGCAAGCGAGGTCAAATTAGAGATGGAGGATGTAAAGATCACCATCAAGACGGGCAGCGATGAAGCTGAGAAGACCGTGGTCCAACAAATGCCTGTGGGAATGCCACAGCAACCTGTACAGCAACAGCCGCAACCACAGCAGCACACGGAACAACAGCCCTCTTCCTCTGACCAACAGCAAAAACAAGAAGATACTTCATCTGCTAATTACGTAGAGGTTAAATCTCCTATCATAGGCACCTTCTACAGGAAGCCCGGACCAGAGAAGAAACCTTTTGTGGAAGTTGGTTCCCAGGTAAAAGAAGGAGATGTGCTATGTACCATTGAAGCGATGAAACTGTTCAACGACATAGAAAGCGAAGTATCTGGTAAGATCGTTAAAGTACTGGTGGATGATTCCACTCCCGTAGAGTTCGATCAGCCTCTATTCCTGGTCGACCCTTCTTAATGATGCATTTAACATTATAATTATCTGAACTATGTTTAAAAAGATATTGATCGCTAATCGTGGCGAAATTGCCTTACGTGTGATCAGGACTTGTAAGGAAATGGGGATCAGCACTGTTGCGGTATATTCCACAGCCGATAAGGAAAGCCTGCACGTGCGTTTCGCCGATGAGGCTGTATGCATTGGACCGCCATCTAGTGCAGAATCCTACCTAAAGATCCCTAATATCATAGCGGCCGCGGAGATCACGAACGCTGATGCCATTCATCCTGGATACGGTTTCTTGTCTGAGAACGCGCTCTTCTCCAAGATATGTAAGGAGAACGGGATCAAGTTTATAGGAGCATCCCCTGAAATGATCGACCGAATGGGCGATAAGTCCATGGCCAAAGCGACGATGAAGGAAGCAGGCGTTCCCTGTGTTCCGGGGTCGGATGGACTTTTAAAAGACTTCGCGACCTGTAAGAAGACCGCTAAGAAAGTGGGCTATCCCGTGATGCTTAAAGCCAGTGCTGGTGGTGGCGGAAAGGGAATGCGTGCCGTCTGGAAAGAAGAAGACCTGGAAAATGCGTGGGAAAGTGCCCGAAAAGAAGCCAAAGCGGGTTTTGGCAATGATGATATGTACATGGAAAAGCTTATCGAAGAGCCACGTCACATTGAAATACAGATCGTGGGCGATCAGACCGGAAAAGCCTGTCATCTATCCGAAAGGGATTGTTCCATTCAGCGAAGACATCAGAAGCTCACCGAGGAAACACCTTCACCTTTTATGACCAGCGCCTTAAGAAAGAAGATGGGCGAGGCAGCGATCAAGGCGGCAGAATACATCAAGTATGAAGGCGCCGGGACGATCGAGTTCCTGGTGGACAAACACCGGAACTTCTACTTCATGGAAATGAACACGCGGATCCAGGTAGAACATCCGATCACCGACGAGGTTGTAGACCATGACCTGGTCAGAGAACAGATCAAGGTTGCTGCTGGAATACCTATTTCCGGAAAGAACTACGAACCGAAGCTCCACAGTATTGAATGCAGGATCAACGCAGAGGATCCGCTGAACAATTTCCGACCCTCGCCGGGCGAGATCACCAACGTCCATATTCCTGGCGGACACGGCGTTCGTGTAGATACCCATGTATATACGGGCTATGTTATCCCTCCTTTCTATGATTCGATGGTCGCAAAGCTCATCACCACGGCGCAAACTCGTGAAGAGGCGATCAGTAAGATGAAAAGAGCGCTGGATGAATTCGTTATCGAAGGCGTGAAGACCACCGTTGATTTCCATCGCCAGCTAATGATGGACAAGGATTATATAGAAGGCCATTATACGACCAAGTTCATGGAAGATTTCGTGATCGAGGACATCTCTGAAGATGATGAGGACGATGATCAATAAATCAATAAATCGATAGTTAACAATGGCAGGTCATAGTAAGTGGGCAAATATCAAGCACCGAAAAGGAGCACAGGATAAAAAGAAAGCTAAAGAGTTCACGCGCGCCATCAAGGATATCAGCGTGGCCGTTAAGGAAGGCGGTGGCCCTGATCCGGAAACCAATCCTACATTGCGTAATGCTATCGCCAATGCCAAGGGCATCAACATGCCTAAGGACAACATTCAGCGCGCCATTAAAAAAGCTTCCGGCGATGATGCGGATGATTACCAGACGGTCACCTTTGAAGGTTATGGACCTAATGGAGTCGCTATTTTTGTAGAGTGTACAACGGACAACACCAACAGGACGGTGGCTTCTGTCAGGTCGATCTTTACCAAGAACGGCGGCAGCTTAGGAAAGAACGGCTCTATAGATTATCTTTTTGAGAAAAAAGGCGTTTTCGTCATCGAAAGGGAAAAGGTGGAGCAAAACCTGGAAGACCTGGAGCTGGAGCTGATCGAAGGTGGTGCCACAGAGATCGAAGTTGAAGATGATCTGATCCATATCTACACGGAATTCACCGATTTTGGAGCCATGTCCTCAAAATTAGAAGAACTGAACATAGCGACCAAGAACGCTGCTGTGCATCAGATACCCCTGAACACGATCCAACTGGAAAAGGAAGATGCGCTTAAGATCCTGAACCTGATCGATAAGTTCGAGGATGACGATGACGTTAAAAATGTCTATCACAATTTAGCGATCAGCGAAGAACTGATGCAAGCCTACCAGGAGCAGGAATAGCTTAGTATGATGAAGCTCTTATGCCAGGAGTTCATCCTATTCACAGATGCTACATCTTGATCGTTCAGCCAAGATCGGTATGGTTGTTCGCTGTAGTGGTTCATGGTAAGGGGTTAATCAAGTCTTTATCGTCATTTGCTTAAAGCAAAAACTACCTGGGTTCGTTGCTGGTTGGTACTATACTTGTGTTTTGAAGTTTGGATAACTTGATGTGACCAAAAGTTGAAGAGCATGTTGCGATGTTCCAGTTTTCCTGGGGCGGCGAACCTCTGAAACATTCAGGCTCATGTTTCTTAGATCACCTCTACCATTTGATATTCACGCTCACACATCTCGCCTATGGCTTTAGCTTCCAGATCATGATCGTTGAGGAGTTGCTCAACTTCCGCGCATTGCTGATCATCTACGGCGATGAGCAGGCCGCCACTGGTTTGTGGATCGCATAGAATTTCCCGGTGCTCATTTGTGTTGAGCTTAATATGTTTGCCATAGCTTTGCCAGTTGCGATGCGTAAATGAAGTAGAATTAAAAAACGAAGTAAGTATTTATCCCAACCCGGCTCAGGATCATGTTCAGATAAAATCATCTTTCCCTGTTAGGAAAATTCAGCTATTTAGCTTAGGCGGTAAAAAAATTTATGATCAACCCGGTTTTAAGCAGACAAATTTTCGTCTTGATGTTTCTAATTTACCATTGGGGATTTATTGGGTTAAAATTTTTAATGATTCAAATCTTAGTTTTAAAAAATTGATTGTAAACTGAAATAAATTTCAAATTGTTCATCTTGAA
>CAJXLO010000038.1 GCA_913056525.1 uncultured Psychroflexus sp. | reverse complement strand
CTTTAGCGGAACAGAAGATCAAACGAACAGCTTTAGCATCACCGTAGAGCCGCAACCGCAGATCACAGAGCCGAGCCCGTTGGCCGTTTGCGATGATGACAATGGTCAAAATCCATTCCCGCAAGTCTCCTTTGATCTGACGCAAAAAGAAAGCGAGATGCTCGGCCAGCCGAACGCACCGGATAACTTAGCATTTAACTACTACGAAAGTCAAACCGATCTGGATAATAACAACCCGATCGCAAACCCGGAAGACTTTACCAACACAGCAGCACCACCGCAGACGATATTCGTAGAAGTAACCGATACGGCAACTGAAAACAGCTGTACATCTACGACCACACTAACGATAGACGTATTGCCGCTACCAAGTCCAAGCGAGACCGATGCGGACGCCTTACGACTCACGAAATGCGATGATGACAGAGACGGCATAGCAGCAACGCCATTCGATCTGACCCAAAGCGGGCAATTGATCGGCGAGTCAGAAAATGTGATCATCAGTTATTACACGGCAGAGGACGAAGCCGAGGCCGGAGAAGATCAAGGGAAAATCACCACACCGGAAGCCTATGTGAACGATCCGAGCCTGAACATAGACGATGCAGACGGCAACCCGACGAACATACAGGTCATCTACGCCCGAGTAGAAAGCGGCGCAGCGGGCAATGATTGTTTCGTGATCGTCCCGTTCGAGCTTCAGGTAGAGCCGAATCCGGTACTCCATCCAGATGGCGATCCATTTGGCTACACCTTATGTGAAGACGGCAATAGCTCAGCAGCTGAGATCCTCTCTTTTGTAGATGTCACGGGCAACCTGTTCGATCAGAGCAGCGGCGATGCCGGTCAGATCATCCCGTTATTAGATCAGGATGTAATGCCAAGTCAGGAACAAGAAGACTTTACGATCAGCTATCACAACAGCGAAGCCGAAGCCGACAACGATACTGGTCCGCTATCCTCCGGCTACGAAGCCGTTGACGGAGAAACACTCTACATTCGGGTGGAACACAATGAAACCGGTTGTTATAATATAGACAACATCGGTGAAGTGGTCATCAACGTACAGCCCAGACCGGCCATTGCCAGTACAGTAGCCGATATAGAAGTCTGCGCCGATGAGATCGGCGATGATCCGATAGCGACGATCGATCTAACCCAACAAGAAGGAGAGATCGACCCTGGACAAGCCGATGGCACATCAGTAGAAGTGATCTACTACGAAGGGATGATGGCCTTTAATGCAGGAACACCGATAGCAGCCCCGGAAAATTACACGACCGCTCAATCACCGCAAACGATAGTAGCCGAAGTGATCGATACGGAAACCTTATGTGAATCCGCGGAAACGGTCAGTTTTGACATAGAGGTCAACCCTGTACCAGCAGCGACCATCGCACCTTATGACGGTAGTGTACTATGTATAGATAATAGTGGTACTATTATCGATAACGACTTCTCACCACCGGTCTTAGATAGTGGATTAGCTGAGAGCCCAAATCTGACTTTTCAGTGGAGCCTGAACGGCGATCCGCTCAGTGAAACCGGCAGTAGTATCACAGCGACCCAGCCGGGCACTTATAGTTTAACGGTCACTGATAATGCATCGCCGGCCGATTGTAGCACAACATCGACCGCCGAAGTGATAGAAAGCCAGCCGCCGCAATTTACGGCCGAAGTAACGACAGAAGCATTTGCGGATGACCATGAAGTGCTGGTCAGCGATATTACCGGCATCGGCGATCATGAGTTTAGATTAGACAACGGACCGTGGCAGGAACTACCGGCAGGGCAAGGTAGTTTGACCTTCCAGAACGTATCCGGTGGCAGCCATCAGGTAACCGGCAGAGATAAGAACGGCTGTGGTAGTTTTGTGGTGCCGGTGGAAACTTTAGGCTATCCTGACTTTTTCACACCCAATCAAGACGGTTACAACGATACATGGAATATAGAAGGTCTAAGCAACAGAGAGAACGTAAAAATTTATATATTTGACCGCTATGGAAAATTACTGAAACAACTGAGTCCAAGTGGACCTGGATGGGACGGTACGTTCAACGGGAACAAGATGCCTTCTAACGATTATTGGTTTAACGTAGAATATGAAGTACAAACCGATTCTACAACAACTACAAGAACACTGAAGGACAACTTTACGTTGAAAAGGTAGTTAAGTGTGAACTTTTAAAATTTTATATGAAAAAAAATGTTTTAGTTCTTTTTTGTGCAATGCTAACATCAGGATTTTTAAGCGCACAAGAAAGGGGGATTCCAGTATATAAGGATTATTTAACCGACAATTTATATTTACTGCATCCATCAATGGCAGGTACATCAAGCCGGAATGAAGTTAGGCTTACAGCAAGACAAATGTGGTTTGATGTTGATAATGCGCCTAGTCTACAGACTGCCAGTATCAACGGGAGGCTAAATGAAAATATAGGACTGGGCTCCATACTTTATAACGATTCTAACGGGAGGTTCTCTCAACAGGGAGCCTATTTCACTTTTGCTTACCACCTGATGTTCTCCAGGAGTACGGCCTATTTGAACCAATTGTCTTTTGGGGTTAATGTGGGAGTAATACAAGAGAAACTTGATGAGACCGATATCGATCTCATCAATAACCCGGATCCCATCATTGCAGGAGTTGAACAGCAAGATAATTTCTTTAATGTAGATGTAGGCGTATCGTATAATTATATGGATTTCTTTGCGCACTTTACTGCCAAGAATATAATTCCCCAGGATAGACAGATATTTACAGAGGTATTTGAGACGGATAATCAGCGGCAGTTCATAGCAAGTACCGGATATACTTTTTCAATACCTGGAAATGAAAGATTAGACTTACAACCGTCATTACTATTACAGTATAAGGATGCTACGGAGGAAACTAATCTGGATATGAACGCTAAAGTATACTATGAACTGGACAACGGAAGAATTTGGGGAGGATTATCCTATCGAAGGAGTTTTGATGGCGCAGAGTTTACGGCATCAGGCACTGATCAGGTAGATAGTCAGAAGTTACAGACGATATCTCCTTTTGTAGGATATGATTTTGGTGATTTTCTTTTTGCCTACACGTATACCAATCAGATCAATTCAGTGGTCTTAACCAATTCTGGTTTCCATCAGATTACCCTGGGATTCAGATTTGGTGAATCAAGGGCGCGACCTAAATGTAATTGTCCAGCTTATAACTGATCGTTCTTTATAATTAATTTAAATATCAACTAATAAGCTGATATCCAAAGAACCCGATCTTAGATATTTAAAATAACATTAAAATAGATGAAAATTCTATGTAAGTAACGTTTTTACATACGACTACTCATCTAATTATGAAGAATATCGTTATAATAGGAAATGGCATTTCGGGGATAACCGCTGCCAGGCATATCAGGAAATTTTCAGATCATCATATTCAGGTCATTTCAGCGGAAAGTGAATATTTCTTTTCAAGAACAGCTTTGATGTATGTCTATATGGGCCATATGAACTGGAAGCATTTATTGCCCTATGAGAACGATTTCTGGCGGAAGAACGATATTAACCTGGTCCATGACAGGGTTAAAACTGTCAAACCTGAAGTAAAAAAGGTCTTACTGGATAAAGGAGAACCTATAGCGTATGATGATCTTATCATTGCCACTGGATCCAAGC
Organism: uncultured Psychroflexus sp.; assembly: GCA_913056525.1. Lineage (GTDB taxonomy): Bacteria > Bacteroidota > Bacteroidia > Flavobacteriales > Flavobacteriaceae > Psychroflexus. Next base: position 15,470 of record CAJXLO010000038.1, on the reverse strand, counting down.
CAAATAAGTTCGGTTGGCCTGGACAAGAGCTTAAAGGAGTTAGAGGATTATATTCTAAACAGGACCTGGAAGCACTGGAATATTACGTACCTAATAAGAAGGTCTGTAAAAGAGCAGTGATCGTTGGTGGTGGGTTGATCGGTATCGAATTAGCAGAAATGCTACGTTCACGTGATATCCCTGTGACAATGTTAGTACGGGAGTCTAATTTCTGGAACAACGTACTCCCAGATGAGGAAGCAAAAATGCTCAACGAACATATTCGAGAACATCATATTGACCTTAGACTTGAAAGAAATCTGGACTCTATTATTGATGATGGTAATGGTAAAGTAAAAGCTATTAAAGTAAAGGAAACCAGTGAGGTCATAGGTTGTGACTACGTAGGCCTAACGCCAGGTGTCTCTCCAAATGTCTCCTTTTTGAAGGATTCAGATATTGAAATTAATAAAGGTGTCGTGGTCAACAGGTACTTAGAAACCAATATTGATCATGTCTACGCAATAGGTGATTGTGCTGAGCAAAAAAAGCCCATAGGAAACAGACCGCCGATAGAAGCCGTATGGTATACAGGTAGAATGATGGGAGAAGTAGTCGCGCAGACCATTTGTGGTAATAAAACCGCTTACAATCCAGGTAATTGGTTTAATAGTGCCAAATTCCTGGATATAGAATATCAAACTTATGGTTGGGTTTTTAATCAACCTCAGAATGGCGATGATGATTTTTATTGGAAACATCCCGATGAGAATATTTGCATCCATATACATTATGAGAGATCATCCCGAAAATTCAAAGGCATTAACACTTTTGGATTCCGACTCCGGCATGAGGTGATGGATAAATGGCTTAACGAAGAGCGAAGCGTAGACTTTGTCATTGACCATATTGATGAAGCTAATTTTGATCCGGAATTCTACGAAGATCCAACAAAAGCCATTAAAAAGGCATTTTACAAAAAACATTCAAATAAAGCAGCAGTATGAGCTTAGATAGGAATTTATCATTAACAGGAGAAGCCCCCAGAAAACTTAACCATCAGCAAAAATTATCAACCGCAGTAGGAATCCTGGGACTCATCATATTATTGCTAGCCTCATTCAATGTTCAGTTACAGCCTAGATGGATGTTCCTTACCTTAGCTTTATCGGCGATAGCAGGCGGTATCATTTGGTTTGCCAAAGCATCTTATTCTGGTATACCAAAAGGTATCAAGAATGATGGAGCTTTTTTAAAACCAATGACATCCAGAGGTGTGGTCGCTTATGCCACCGGTATCGGGTTAACCGGATTCTACATTATTCTTTATTTTTTCCCTGAACTGATAGGACTTAATGAGAATGGAGCAAATACAGGACTCATCGCCCTTTTTGATCCGTTGAGCCAGTTCCTTGCCAATAGGCCTGCCAGTCAGTGGTTCGTTTATGGGACTTTATATACGATCGCCATCCTCTTTTTTGGTATCAAGTTCATGTGGAAGTATCGGCATAATCGGTATCAACGACTTAGAACATTCTCGGTTTCATTCTTTCAACTTGGTTTTGCGTTCATTATCCCAGAGCTCATGGCAAGATTGAACAGTAAAGATTTTTCCCTGCCTTATTATGACCTGAAGAACATATGGCCGCTCAATTATTATAATTTTCAACAATATCGTGTGGATTCGATGATCGAAGCTGGGGATGTAGGTTTAGGCTTACTGATATTCGGTGTGGTCTCTATATTCATTATTACTCCAATATTGACCTTCAAATATGGTAAGCGCTGGTATTGTTCCTGGGTTTGTGGTTGCGGTGGATTAGCTGAAACTGCTGGTGATCCCTATCGTCACCTTAGCGATAAGTCAACGCGTGCCTGGAAGATAGAGCGGTGGTTAGTACATGGGGTCGTCGTTTTTGTGACCTTGATGACCACAGCCGTCATCTACTCCTATCTAGGTACGGACACCTCTAAATACTGGCTGACCAAAAGTAGTTTCTTGTTAGGAGTTGCCGGTATCTTAAGTCTGATCTTTGCGTGGGTAATGATCTTTAAGCGTGAGAGGATACAAAAGGATGCGAAATATGCAGCTATTGGGTTCTTTGTGTTGATCATAGGATTGATGGGTTTGCATTTCATCAGTTCTACAGACCAATTGTTCTTACTTTCAGCTGGCGACCTTCAAAAGAGTTATGGATTCCTGATCGGTAGCATATTCTCAGGTGTTGTGGGAACTGGTTTTTATCCAATACTGGGGAATCGCGTCTGGTGCAGATTTGGATGTCCCATGGCGGCCATTCTGGGTTTCCAGCAGAAACTCTTTTCCAGGTTCAGGATCTCTACGAACGGCGGACAATGTATATCTTGCGGTAACTGCTCCACCTACTGTGAAATGGGAATAGACGTAAGGGCTTATGCCCAAAAGGGACAAAATATCGTTAGATCCTCCTGTGTAGGTTGCGGTATCTGTTCAGCGGTCTGCCCGCGTGGTGTGCTGAAATTAGAGAATGACAAAGTGAAAGGACGCATCAATCCCAAGGATGTATTATTAGGGAATGATGTGAACCTGATGGAATATGTGAATTCCAAGATCAAAAACTTTTAAAAAGAACCCGTGACGTCTCATCAACAACAGTTATCAAGCACTTAAAAAAAACTTATATTTGTAGCTTCTATTTAGAAGCTGAGAAATGATCCAACTCCATGACAAATATTTTGTTCATTATTTAGGCACTGATACCATACAGCAGATAAGTCAGCGTTTAGCTGACCAGATCTATGATGACCATTTTGATAAAAGTCCGATCTTCATAGGAGTCCTAAGTGGTGCCTTCCTTTTTTTAAGCGATCTGATCAGGAACTATGCAGGCTATTGTCATGTAGATTTCGTGAAGTTCCGTTCCTATAGTGGTACAGAATCAACGGGAAAAGTAAGTACATTATTGGATTTCCCTGAAATAAAAGGGAAGGATGTTGTCATCGTAGAAGATATCGTAGATACGGGAAGGACATTACAAAAGATCATAGAAAGAGTTGAACAATTAGGAGCCCGCTCCTACAAGGTAGCGAGCCTGTTCTTCAAACCTGAAGCTTATCAGTTCGACCGCAGTATCGATTATATCGGCAAGAACATTCCAGACAAGTTCATCGTGGGATATGGTCTTGATTACGATGGTCTGGGCAGAAATTTACCGGATATTTATCAATTGAAAAAATAATACAAATGACACATATAATCTTATTTGGTCCTCCGGGCGCAGGAAAGGGAACACAAGCTGAACGAATCAGGGACAACTATAACTTCCTGCACATTTCTACAGGCGATGTATTCCGTTATAATATAAAGAACGAGACAGCCCTTGGAAAACGCGCTAAATCCTTCATAGATCGTGGTGAACTTGTGCCGGATGATGTAACCATCAAAATGTTAGCCGGGGAAATGCGGCAAGCCGATGATAAGAACGGTATCATCTTTGATGGCTTTCCCAGGACAAAAGCACAGGCTAAGGCGTTAGATGATCTCCTTAATGAGCAGAATGAAAAGATAGATGCACTAATATCACTGGATGTTGATGATAACATCCTCATAGAAAGACTCAAGGAAAGAGGAAAGACCTCAGGGAGAAAGGATGATGCTGATGAAAATGTGATCAGGAACAGGATCCAGGTCTACTACACGGAAACCGAGGTAGTCAAAGAGCACTATAATGAACAGAACAAACTCCAAAAGGTAGATGGTGTAGGCGACATAGAAGCTATCACAAAAAGACTCAACAAAGTGATAGACCAACTCATATAAGATGGTTGAGGGGAATTTTGTAGATTATATAAGAATATTCGTAAGATCAGGCAACGGAGGTAAAGGCTCAGCTCATCTAAGACGTGAGAAGTTCGTTGAAAAAGGAGGTCCGGACGGAGGAGATGGTGGCCGTGGAGGACACGTTTACATAATAGGGAATAAGAACTACTGGACACTTTTTCATTTAAAGTTTACACAACATATCAGAGCTGAACATGGTGAGAACGGAGGAAAACAACACAGTCACGGAGGCGATGGTAAAGATGCTTATGTAGAAGTTCCCATAGGAACCGTCATCAAGTCAGCAGATACAGGCGAAGTCTTAAAAGAGATCACTGAAGATGGACAAACCTTTATAGTTGCGGAAGGCGGTAAGGGCGGCTTGGGCAATGCGCATTTTAAAAGTGCTACCAGACAAACACCCAGATATGCACAGCCTGGCATAAAAGGAGTAGAAGATAAGATCATACTTGAGCTGAAGCTACTCGCGGACGTTGGCCTCGTAGGTTTTCCTAATGCTGGTAAATCTACTTTGTTATCTGTGCTTACGGCCGCTAAACCTGAGGTCGCGGATTATCCTTTTACCACGCTCAAACCTAATTTGGGCATCGTTAAATACAGGAACTACCAGTCATTCGCGATAGCGGATATACCGGGCATTATCAAAGGGGCTGCTGAAGGCAAAGGCTTAGGTCACAGATTCTTAAGGCATATAGAACGAAATGCTTTACTTTTATTCCTGATACCCGCGGATAGTGATGATATAGTAAAGGAATATAAGACCTTAGCCAATGAACTGGCGGATTATGACGATTCATTGACGCATAAGGATGTTCTGATAGGCATTTCAAAATCAGATCTTCTGGATGATGAACTGAAAGATGAGATCGATAAGGAATTACAGGAAGAATTCTCTCCAAGAAGTTATCTCTATTTTTCTTCAGCTACACATCAAGGGCTGCAGGAACTTAAAGATGAGCTTTGGAAACGACTCGAGGGATAAGATCTTATCATTAATTTAATAATTGCTTGAGCGGATCGGCAAATGATTTGATGTTGATATTAATATGAAACGATTTTTGATTTTTTCCTTACTGATAACGCTTGTAAGTTGTGGCCCTAAGGTTTATATAGATTATGACACGAAGACCAACTTTGAAGAATATGAAACCTACAACTTTTATGATCCCTCAAATTCAGGTTTGAACGAATTGGACAATGAACGCGTAATGGACGCTATTGAAAATGAACTGGATTCTCTGGGTAAAGAACCCAAGGTCATCCCGGATTTTAGTATAGAGTTCTATGCAGAATTGTATGTGGAAAATCAGCCGCACAACGTTGGCGTTTCATTCGGCGGCGCTTTTGGTGCAATAGGAGGAAGTGTTCCTGCTAATTATGAAAAAGAGATGATATCCCTGACCATCAATTTTGCTGATGCTTTAACGGATGAATTATTTTGGCAAGCTGTTATCGAAGAAGAATTTGACAAGGAAATGACCCCTGAGGAAAGAAAGCAATTTTATAAGGAACTCGTGAAAGAAGCCTTATCAAAATATCCACCAGGAGATATCAGCACAGGAAAGTAATCTGAATTATTGCGCCATTAACATTCACATCTTGCTATTTTTCTCATTTTTGTGGCTTATAAATTGAAAGACCATGAAAGCTAATAAGAAGAACCTTTTATTAGAGGAATTTGATGAAGCTCCTTTCTCAGGCATCGATGTGGAAGATATTGAAGAAGCACTCCATCACTATATAAAACAAACGCGAGATGAAATAGCGGCGATCACTGAACAGAGCCAGCCGCCGACCTTTGAGAACACCATAGAGGCATTAGAATTTTCAGGACAGGGACTTGAGCGTGTGGCCCAACTCTTTTTTAACCTGAACTCCGCGGAAACTACACTAGAGATACAGGAGCTCGCCCAAAAAATATCGCCTGAGCTAAGTAAGTTGAACAATGATATAACGCTGAACAAAGCTCTTTTTGAACGGGTAAGCGGTGTATATGAGAAACAAGATGCGCTCAATTTAGATACAGAACAGCGGCGATTACTAGAAATGCACTATCTAAGTTTTACAAGAAACGGTGCGAACTTGAGCGAGAAAGACCAAAAAAAGATAAGATCGATCGACCAGGAACTGGCCCAACTTAGTTTGACCTTTGGTGAGCATGTCCTTGCGGAAATGAACGATTTTGAACTTTTCATAGAAGCTAAAGAACGATTGAACGGATTACCAGATGGTGTGGTTCGATCAGCGCGTAAGAAAGCACAAGACAAAGGCAAGGACGGATATTTGCTGACCCTGGACTTCCCAACCTATCTACCGGTCATGAAGTATGCTGAAGACCGCGATATCAGAAAGCAAATGGCACTGGCTTTTAGCTCAAGAGGATTTAAGGACAACGAGAACAACAATGAAGCTATCGTCCTTAGGATCTCGAAATTACGTCATCAGCGTGCGCAACTACTCGGTTATGAACATCATGCGGAATATGTACTGGAAAGACGCATGGCCCATGAACTATCCAAAGTGCAAAAGTTCCTGGACGAGCTTTTGGATAAGGCGATGCCGGTGGCAGGGGAACAACTTCAAGAGGTAGCTGAACTGGCCTTAGAAAAAGATGGTATACAACAACTTCAAAAGTGGGATTTGCATTTTTATAGTGAACAACTGAAGAAACAAAGGTTTTCACTGGATGAGCAAAAGGTGAAAGCCTATTTTGAACTCAATAAGGTCGTTCATGGAATGTTCAGTATCGCAAACGAACTTTATGGGCTAAAGTTCAAGGAAAATAAGAAGGCTGACCGCTACCACGAGGAAGTTATCGTTTATGATGTATTTGATGAAGGTGATCAATTCCAGGCTTTATTTTATCTAGACCTGCATCCCAGAAGCGGAAAACGCGATGGTGCATGGATGACCCTCTACAAGAACCAGTATATTAAAGAAGGTAAGAATGAAAGACCTCATGTTTCCATAGTTTGTAATTTCACAAGACCTACAGACGATGAGCCTTCATTACTGACGTTCACGGAAGTAACCACACTATTTCACGAATTCGGTCATGCCCTACATGCCATGCAGGCTAACACCGTTTATCCAAGCTTATCCGGAGCGTCGGTCTATTGGGATTTCGTGGAATTGCCCAGTCAGTTGATGGAGAACTGGTGTTATGAAAAAGCAGCCTTGCACAGATTTGCCCAGCATTATCAAACTGGAGAAAAGCTACCAGATGATGAACTGGAAAAGATCAGGGCCAGTGCGAACTTTCTGGAAGGGATACAAAGTATAAGGCAGGTCAGCTTTGCCAAGTTGGACCTGGGTTGGCATGCAATTGACCCGTCTGATATAGATGATGTTAAACAGCACGAAGCAAGTATTTTTAAACCGATACAGCTACTACCGGATGTAAAGGAAAATTGTATGAGCACCGCTTTTAGTCACATCTTCCAGGGAGGCTATTCCTCTGGTTATTATTCTTATAAATGGGCGGAAGTACTGGATGCGGATGCTTTTGCTCTTTTTAAACAAAAAGGGATATTCAATGCCGAAGTAGCTAAAAGTTTTAAAGAGAACATTCTGGAAAAGGGTGGGACAGAAGATCCTATGGAACTTTATAAAAAGTTCAGAGGTGCGGAACCTAAGCTTGATGCATTACTTGAACGCGCCGGCCTTGTTGATATGGAAGATCATTAATAGTTTGTACCTTCTTATCCCATAGTTGGCAGCAACCAAAATGAAGAACGTAATTCAAATAATATTTGGCTTTTTAATATTCACTTCTTGTAATCAAGAATCCAACTCTAAAAATGAATATGAATCAAAGGATAAAGAAAGTCCTATTGAAAACTCTATAGATTCTTCCTTGACAATATCTGGAATAAACGAAGAAGACTTTAAAATCCAAAAATCCTCGGACACAATTTCTTATATAAAGCAACTATATGAAGGAATAGACGGAAAGAATATTGCATTTGACACGAGTTCGTTTAAATCAATTAAAGCAAGAATAAAATTCGACTTTTCTTTTGTTCAATATACAATTGACGATAATCCTGCTTACCCAATTTCCTATTCAAAACAAAGTCAATGGAAACAACTTAATCGTGTTGAAGATGAAATTGAAATACCCGATTTTAATGGAAATACTCAAAACATTAGAGTTCACGAACTACTCGGTTATTCAAATTTTGAAGAACTGAATAATTCATTCAATCAGGACTTTACTACTATCAAGCAAGAATCATTTAAAGAACAATCCGAGTTTTATAGAAACTTGATTCAGAACAAATCACGATATGAAGAATGTTGTCCAGAATATATTACACAAGCTGAAAAATTTCTAAAAACAAAGATTACAGATTTCAACTCGATAGACGATTTGGGGTTAGAATTGTATTATAAATCAATGGTTATCGAAGTGACTGGAAAATTGAGAAATGGAACGAATTTTAAAAGAATAATAATTGAAAAATAAAGGCAGCTGCCAACAAAGGCTATAGCAAATGCGGGCTGATTGCTTTAAAATGAAGATTTCACAACTAAAAAACATTCGGTTTGGCGGACAAAGGTTCGGTTTCAAAATCCCGCACTTGCCATAGCCAGGGCCGCTGAACTCACAGCAGATTACTGCTCAATGCTTGTATGTTGCTGATCATTTAAAAGCTTAATTCCATATCGATCGACAGGGTTTTTTAGTCTTTTTTTTTTCTTCGAAAACATGAAAATTGACCTCGTCAATTTTTTTGAGGTAACAAAAGTTCATCCAGCTCAAAGGAAATATCCACAAGGTCTGAGAAACCTTTGTAGCTTTTATTTATGACGATATATGGATCACTATCAAAGGTTTTTTCATTTCTTGAGCCAAACAATAAGGCTGAACTTATCTTAGGGAATTTTGCTAAAACCTTTTTTATCCCCAAAAGCTCATGCTACACAAAACCGGTATCTTTCATCAGTAATGTTAATTACGGGTTATTGCTTTCTTGTACTCGTATGTCATGTAGGTCTTGATATAAATGTATGTACAAGTATCCCGATAATTTAAGTTTTCATTCAGTAGTTTTTTCTTTCCATATTTTAAAAATAGCCCAAACGAGCAGTGCGCTAAAGAAACCAATATTTGCAAATCCAATCATATCTCCTAAAAGAGACTCACTCATGCGCAATATGTAGAAACCTAACCAAATGAATAATATTAAAATACTAAATGCTTTTACTACTTTATTTTTTTTCATGAACATTATCTTATTATTATTGAAGAACTTTATTAAACCTTCCTTTTCTATCTCATTTTAATGATCATATCGGCTAAAGTTTATCAAATGATGGAAAATTCGCCTGGTAAGCCAAAAGCATGGTGATTACATGTTTGCTTAATTTTTATTATAATATAATTATTTTATCACTTGTAAACGCATATTCTAGAAGTATAAAAGTAACAAATTAATTCTACACAACCTTTTTATATCTGATGTAAAAATTCTGTCATATATATGTGAGAAAAAAATTCAATTTAAAATATCTTGCCGCTTTGTATTATGTTCCAATATTTATAACATCAAGCTCATTCCTGCCTGAAAGTTCAGGTCATTGGCGTTGTAAATGTTATCAGCATAGCGCAAGGTATCGGCATTGAGGAAAAATGAATATCCCTTGAATCTCGCGGAAAGGCCCAGGCCAAAGTTTGTGCGTTCAAACTGGGCTAGCCCCGACATCAACCTAATATTGATCCTATTCCAGAGCGTCCTTTGATAATAGAAGTTCAATCGGCTATTTATAAAGCCTGGATAATTAGCGGCAAAAAAGTGAACACCGATCTCCTGGTTACCTTCTAATCGTTCATTATCGATAGGACAGTCACAAACTTCTTTACCGCCGAAGCGATAGGACCAACTTAAGTTAAGCTTCACCGGTTGTAGGTAGAGATAACTAGACTCCTTTGTTTCATCCAGAATATCATCATCAATCTCAGCGCGTATCCTTTCATAATAATCGATGATGGATTCTCCCTGATCAAAATCCGGGAATAACAGATTAGCCCCTTCAAATTCGTAGCTACCTTTTAATCGTAAGTTCTTTGTATCTTTAGAGAATGATATGAATCCCAGGTCCAGGATGCTACCGGTGATCTCTGTTCGTCTATTGACCTGATAGGAAAAGCCCAGATCCATTCCAACGCCCAGGTTACTACCCAACAAGAACGCTCCTGGACTTATGGTCTCATCGCTATTACGATCAATCCCGGCAGTGTTCAGGCGAACGTCCAGGTTGCTTATCCTTTGTTCCAATACGGCTTCCTGGTCCGTCGCTCTCGATGTAAACCTACCATCATTATTTCTGGTATGTGCATTGAAAGAAGCGGTATAGACCTTAGCTCTGCCACCGATGTAGAGCTTCCTGCTCACCGCTTTATTAACACCGAAGTGGAAGACGCCTTGGGCGTTCAAGCTACCCTCAAGTCCGTCCAGTGTGTAAGCTCCATTCGTTGATGCGTTCCCGTAATAGACCAGGCGTAACAAGTCCTTTGGATAGTTTGCGTTGGCCTGGAATTCTTGATAAAACCCTGCGGTATAGTAATACTGATCTTTCTGCCAACCGATATTGATCAGGTCTATCCTTTGATTGATCTGGAAATGGTCATTCTCATCAAGCTCTCTTATTTGCCCGTCAATGTTCTGATTGATATCCTGATCGTTGAAAATATCGGCAACGCTAAAAGCTGAATTGCTGATGTTGATCATCAGGTTGCTCATGAAAGGAATGCCGATATGCATATCGGTTTCCTGATAGCGGATGCCTGGATTGAGCATGATGGCTTGCGGGTCTTTCGTCTGGTTGTACAACAAGCTTTGCGCCTGGCCATATAACCGATAACTACTTATAAGCAAGACAACTATTATTAAAAAGCCTATTCTCATGGTGTATAGCGATAACTAAAATGGACGATGGATGTTAAAGAGAAACTTCCGCTCTGGTCGTTCTCATCAGGTTGAGTAAAGGTAACTTGTAGGTCAAACGCATCGGTTATCGCATTTACTTCCTGGGCGTTCAGGTCTATAGTAAAGGTTTCGTACGTAGGAGCATCATTTGACCTTGCAGCGATGGTACGATTGAATTCATAGACCAGGTTCTCCTCTATATCAGCGAACTGGAAATTGATGTTCACGGGTTGGTCTAAACCGTTCTGCGTGGCTACTTCAAATGATACGGTCTCGAGGTAATCTACATTGATATCTTCTCTAAGAAAGTCTACTTCAGCAAAATCAGTGATCTGGTCAGGCTCTGATAGATTTCCCTGGTTTAGTGTATTTGCGGTAAGTTCAAAATTGACAAAATTGAGACGGTATTCCGGATTCACCACTACATCATCCAAGGAAACGTCCCTATCATCTACACAGGCAACATTAAGAAGAAGGAAAAACACTAACAATCTTTTCATTATCAATGACAAATGATATTAGATCAGTTAGTTGTTAGATGTAATAAAACTATAAAAAAAATCCACATCTGGATCCTTTTTTTAAAGCATCATTTATAATTTAGAACGGATATAAGAAGATCCCGACGATCAATGGGAAAAGATCATCGGGATCAAGCTCCTACTTCTTATATAGAGAACTTATTTGTTCCCCACGAGGACGACCTCATCACAGACCACTTTTGTGACGTATCGCTTATCGCCATCCCTGGTCTCATAACTTTCCGTAGTTAATTTACCGCGCAGGATGATCTCGCGGCCTTTTGTTACATATTTCTCAATGATCTCTGCAGTTTTATCCCAGGCCACGATGTTATGCCATTGGGTTTCTACTTTTTTCTCTCCGTTCTTACTGCGGTAGGTTTCATTAGTAGCTAAAGTAAAATTAGCTACTTTCTTACCGGAATCCAGATCCTTAACTTCCGGGTCTTTACCCAGGTTTCCGATCAATTGTACTTGATTGCGTAATGAACTCATAATAAATTATTTAATAGATTAAACATGACTTGATAAAGCCGCCTTTCCTATGAAAGACATTACAAACATAGAATAGAAAAATGATATACACAACTGATTATCAAATATATACATATAAAATCGTATAGAGACGTTTTTAAACGTTTAAATGAAAGATAGCATGAGCTTATGTAAAACATTGAACAACAAGTTCTAAGAATAACAGTATACTTTGCAAGACAATTGCATCACTCGTTAATGATCTATATTCGCCTTTCGTTACGTTGAGCTCATACCTTAGGTTACTATTCTATCAGCGTTTATTGGACTTTAAATTTTTGAGTTTTAAATTTTGAATGTAGTGGTTCGAGAAACGAGAATCTAACGAAGAAGGGAAAGTAGATCTTTTTTGCCCGTCATTGATCGACCGAAATTGCAATTTCAATAAGCAGGTAAGTGGAGTATGAGCTTTAAAGCTTGTACAGTGAGTGCATTGCTACTTGATGCGATCGTGTGGAAGCGTATCTTTGGTTACCTGTAGTAGCATTTGTTGAATAATATTGCTTATTGATGTTGTCCGATTAAAAAATCCTAAAAATCATGCTTTGCCTTATCATAAGCGATTTGAGATCTTAATTTTATAATACCTTGCTATAGTACAAGATCGATAGAACGCTAATAAATTGCTTTTTTAATATTTACATAATTGAAAATGAGATATCTAAAATTTATCTATAATCTCATATAAGCCTTAGGCGTCAAAGGTCTAAAACCTGATGCCTTAGTTGGATACGATCCATTGCTTATCTGTATAAACTAAATGACTTACATTACCCTTCTGATCAGGCAATTAATTGCTTACTTTAAATGAGGCGCTAAGTACTCTGCGGTATGGCCGTTTCCCTGCTTGACTATTTTCTCCGGCTTGCCACAGGCTACCACATTTCCACCGTTCTTTCCGCCTTCTGGTCCAATGTCGATAATATAGTCGGCCTGCTTGATCACATCAAGATTATGCTCAATGATAAGTACTGTATTACCACGGTCCACGAGTTTGTTCAGCACTTCCATCAGTATCCGGATATCTTCAAAGTGTAATCCCGTTGTTGGTTCATCTAAAATGTAAAAGGTTTGTCCGGTATCGCGTTTGGACAATTCAGTGGCTAATTTAACGCGCTGTGCTTCTCCGCCGGATAAGGTTGTGCTTTGTTGGCCTAAGGTAACATAGCCTAAACCAACATCCTGTAAGGTCTTGAGCTTTCTGTAGATCTTAGGGATCGGCTCAAAGAAATCCGTTGCTTCATCAATGTTCATTTCCAGCACATCGCTAATGGACTTACCTTTATATCTGATCTCCAGGGTTTCCCGATTAAACCTTTTGCCCATACAAGTTTCGCATTCTACATAAACATCTGGCAGGAAGCTCATCTCGATGACTTTGAGGCCGCCACCGTTACAGGTTTCACATCTTCCGCCTTTTACGTTAAAACTAAACCTTCCCGGTTTATATCCACGGATCATCGCTTCCGGTGTTTTTGTGAAAAGGTTTCTGATCTCGCTGAATACTCCAGTATAAGTAACCGGATTGGACCGCGGTGTTCTGCCGATGGGCGATTGATCGATATCGATAACTTTATCTAAATTTTTTAGACCATTGATCTTTTTATAAGGTAAGATAGGTTTAACGCCATTAAAAAAATGATCGTTCATTATAGGATAAAGCGTATTGTTGATCAGGGTGGATTTTCCGCTGCCGGAAACGCCAGTAACACCAATGAGCGTCCCTAGCGGAAAACTGACGTCCACGGACTTGAGGTTGTTGCCGCTTGCCCCTTTCAAGGTCAACTTCTTACCGCTGACAGGTCTTCTTTTAACAGGAACCTCTATTTGTCTTTTCCCACAGATATATTGACCGGTAAGCGAATTTTTATCGATCTTATCCGGCTTTCCCTGACTGATGATCCTACCGCCGTGTTTCCCTGCGCCTGGCCCGATATCGATCACATGGTCCGCGCTATTGATCATATCCTCATCATGTTCTACGACGATCACGGTGTTTCCCAGATCACGTAGGGATTTTAGAGAATCGATCAGGCGTTGATTATCGCGCTGATGCAATCCTATGCTCGGTTCGTCCAGAATATAAAGCACACCGACCAATTGCGAACCTATCTGTGTTGCCAGGCGTATGCGCTGCGCTTCACCGCCGGAAAGCGTCTTAGAACCTCGGTTCATGCTCAAATAGGTTAATCCTACATTTTTTAAAAAGCCTAATCGATCGGTTATTTCCTTGATGATCCCTTTTGCAATCTTCAGGTCGTTCTGGCTGAGTTTCCCGGGTAATGCTGCTATAATATCGTATAGTTCATCTACATCCTTATCGACCAGCTCATCGATGCTTTGCTCGTTGATCTTAAAATGTAAGGCTTCCTGCTTTAATCGGCTGCCCTGACATTTTGGACAGGTCTTCTGGAACATATATTTGTTCGCCCATCGGCGGAGGGAAGCTGAGCTCTGCTGCTGATCGGCGGTGTTCTTGATAAAAGTAGCAACACCCTCAAGGTTGTAAGAATACTCCTTTTTCATCTTCAGGTTCTCGTTATACGCCCTGAATCGGGCTTTTCCGCCATGCATGATCACATCAAGGGCTTCGTTTGGAATATCAGAAATAGGATCTTTTAATGAGAAATCATAATGCTTCGCGATGTTCTCTAATTGGCGGAACAACCAATTGTTCTTCTTTTTACCGTGTGGTTCGAGACCGCCTTGCTGTATGGAAAGCGAATCGTCCGGGATAACCTTATCGATATCGACCTCTTTGATATAGCCGATCCCTTTACACTTCGGGCAAGCACCTTTAGGGGAATTAAAGGAAAAAAGGTTAGGTTCTGGCAACGGATAGGAGATCCCTGTAGTAGGACACATCAGGTTTTTACTGAAAAAGCGTGGCGTCTGGGCATCTTTTTCCAATATCATCAGCGTGCCATTGCTTTCCCTTATCGCCGTGGAAATGCTATTGGCCAATCTTTGCTGAACAGACTTCTTATCACTGACCTTTAATCGGTCAATAACGATCTCTATATCGTGTATCTTATAGCGGTCCAGCTTCATTCCCTTCTCTATCTCCTGCAGTTCGCCATCTATCCGGACGCGTAGATATCCTTTTTTAGCTACCTGCTCGAACAATTCCCTATAATGACCTTTTCTTCCGCGCACTACCGGAGCGAGAATGCTGATGTTCTTCTCTTTGTAGGAAGTTGTTATCTCCTTTCGGATAGCTTCGTCCGTGTAACTGACCATTTTCTCGCCGGTCTTATAACTGTAAGCTTTACCGGCTCTGGCGTAGAGCAATCTTAGAAAATCATAGATCTCTGTAATGGTACCTACGGTAGAGCGCGGGCTTTTGCTGGTTGTTTTCTGTTCGATCGCGATTACGGGAGATAATCCTTCGATCTTATCGACATCAGGACGTTCTAATCCGCCGAGGAATTGACGAGCATAAGCGGAGAACGTTTCTATATAGCGTCGCTGACCTTCTGCATAGATGGTATCAAATGCCAGGGAAGATTTTCCTGAACCGGATAATCCCGTGATAACGACCAATTTGTTCCGGGGTATCTCCACATCAATATCCTGTAAATTGTGCACACGTGCACCTAATACCTCTATTTTATCTTCCTGACGCTCCATTTCACAAAAAACGCAAATTTATTGAAATAAGGTGAAGCGAGTTAATTAGTTGCA